>JANNBA010000145.1:0-7216 GCA_031384845.1 Bacteroidota bacterium | reverse complement strand
GGGAGGTGTGCGCCCAAAAATGCTAACAATCGGCCATATTTACGGCGATGGCCAGACCGCCGCTAGAGGTTTCTTTGTATTTTGAGCTCATATCCAAGGCGGTTTGCCACATGGTGTCGATTACTTTGTCGAGTGGTACTTTGGTGTTTTTGGCATCTGTTGCCAAGGCCAATTCGGCGGCATTGATGGCTTTTATGGCGCCCATGGTGTTGCGCTCGATACAGGGTATTTGGACCAATCCTCCTATTGGGTCGCAGGTGAGGCCCAGGTGATGTTCCATCGCGATTTCGGCGGCTATCAATACTTGATCGGGTGTGCCGCCCATCAATTCGCACAGTGCTGCTGCGGCCATGGCACTGGACACGCCAATTTCGGCCTGACAGCCTCCCATTGCGGCAGATATAGTGGCTCCTTTTTTGAAAATGCTTCCTATTTCGCCGGCTACAAGCAAAAATTGTTTGATTTCTTTGTCTCCGGCTTGATGGTTTTCGATCACCAAATAATACATCAAAACGGCTGGTATCACTCCTGCGCTTCCGTTTGTGGGTGCGGTAACTACGCGGCCAAGGGAGGCATTCACTTCGTTGACGGCAAGTGCAAAACAGCTTACCCATTTTAGGATTTGTCGAAATTTGACTTCGGTTTTTCTAATTTGTTCTAACCATTCTTGTGGATTGTTATAATTGGCAAGTCCAATCAAATCTTGGTGCATATCAAAGGCTCGGCGGTGCACTTTTAGCCCACCTGGCAAAATGCCTTGGGTGTGGCAGCCTATGTAGATACATTCGAGCATTGTGGTCCAGATTTTGATCAAATCATCATGGATCTGGGTTGTGGTTCGCATCGATTTTTCGTTTTCAAAAACGATTTCGGATATTTTTTTTTGTTCGGTGATGCTATATTCCAAAAGTTGGGCAGCGGTTTGAATTGGAAAGGGAAAAGCACATTTTTGAATTGATTTTTTTTTGGCATTGATGCGTTCTTGTTTGACTACAAAGCCGCCTCCGATAGAATAATAGGTTGCGATGTAGGAACTTTGATTTTGGAAAAAAGCGGTAAAAGTGATTCCGTTAGCGTGAAATGGCAAGAAATTTTTGTTGAAAATAATGTCTTGAGCGTGATCAAAGCTTATCGAATGTTGGTTTGCCAAATGTAATTTTTGGCTTTGTTGTATTTTTTTGATGATGGTATCGATGTTTTCTATAGGAATAGTTTCGGGATTTTCGCCGCTCAGCCCCAACATAATCGCCAAATCTGTTGCGTGACCCTTTCCAGTAAGCGAGAGAGAGCCATACAAATCAACTTGTATGCGTGACACATTTGATAATTGATGATTGGTTTGTAGCTCTATTAAAAACCTTTCGGCGGCACGCCATGGTCCTAATGTATGTGAGCTTGATGGGCCAACCCCAATTTTTAGCATATCAAAAACCGAAATACATTCTTCCATAGTTTCTATTTTGGGACAAATATAAGTAAAAAAGAAGAGGTTTTTTTTGGAGATGTTCTAACAAATAAAGCCGTTTTTAATTGTTTTTTTTTTGTAAATAAATCATTCAATTTTAGTACTGCTGATTCGCTTTTTTTGAATGTTTTTTTGTTGCAAAAAAACCATTTAAACATAAAAACCAACCCTTTTTTTAAAAAAACGCGACATTTTTATTTTTTTTGTAAAAAAATGCAAAAATAAAAAACTCTTATTTTATGCGGTTTGACGATGATTTTATACACTTAAACGATTATTTTGTTAAAAAAAGTGAATAAAAATTTTTTTATTAGATTTTATATTAATAATTTTATCGTGTTGAAATTAAAAAATCAAGTTTTAAAAACACACAAAATGAAAAGAAATATACTCCAAAATAGCCTCAAAATAGTGATTTTTTTATTGCTGATTTTTTGTTCAAAAGTAGTTGCTCAAAATACACAAACATTTGTCACAAGTGGTAGCTTTATTGTTCCTGCAGGTGTAACTCAAATTTCGGTTGAAGTTTGGGGTGCTGGAGGTGCAGGAGGAGGTGCCACTGGGAATCCATCTGCTGGAGGAGGTGGTGCAGCTGGAGCATATACAAAAAACGCAACTTTTGCAGTAATTTCTGGAAATACTTATACCGTAAACGTTGGAGCTGGCGGTGTTGGGTCAACAAATGCAGGAACTGCAGGAGGCAATTCATGGTTTGGATCTGCTACAACGCTTATGGCTGTTGGTGGATCTGGTGGCGCACGAAGTACTGCAAATGCAACGGGTGCCCTTGGAGGCGTTGCCGTTGTTACAGGTAATATTGGTGGTACAACCAATTTTTATGGTGGTGCTGGCGGTATTGGCGGTGCACTTGGTGTGGCTGGTGGTGGTGGTGGCGGTAGTGCTGGTACTGCCGCAAACGGAAATGCAGGTTTATTAACTGTTGGAGGAGTTGCAGTAACTGGTGGTGGTTTTGGTGTAAATGGAAGTGCGACAGATGCCAATGGATTGAGCAATACTTCGTTTGGCTCTGGTGGTGCTGGAGCACATACATTGACTGCCACAGACAGATTGGGTGGTAGTGGATCAAACGGGAAGGTGATTGTTTCATGGGTTTGTCCTACTTATTCTTTATCATCTACAACAGCTGCTTCGGTTTGTAGCGGTTCAAAAGCAAGTGTTGTGCTATCTTCCCCTACTTCAAATTTGCCAATTGGCTCGTATAATGTAACATACAATCTTTCTGGAAGTAATGTTGCGACCGCCGTGACCTCAGTCATGACGGTTTCTACAGCTGGGACAGGTAGTTTTTTGACAGGAAATTTGGCTTCAAGCGGATTAACAACTATAAAAATAACAAATATTTCAAGTGGCGGTACATCCCCTAATAATTGTAACATTGCGCAATCTATAAATAATATTACATCATTTGCCGTAAATCCAGTTCCGGTTCAGCCCTCGATCTTGATTGGAAATTTGTTTCCTTGTGAAGGCTCAACACAAACCTACAGTGTGCCATTTGTAACCGACGAAACCTATAATTGGGTTTTTCCAAATGGATGGTCTCAACTTTCTGGGTCGAATTCTAATGTTGTAACGGTATTTGTTGGAACTTCAAACGGAAATATAACAATCACACCGAGCAACTCCTGTGGAAATGGTAGTTCAAAAAACTTTAGCATAACTTCTGTTGTAATTCCGAACAAACTTGGAGGTATTAATGGTAATAACGTAGTTTGTTCTGGATCAATACAATCATATAATGTTTCAAATGTAAACGGAAACATTTACAATTGGACATTTCCATCAGATTGGGTTCAAATTTCTGGAGGAAATACAAATGCTATCACGGTTGTTGCTGGTATCATTTCTGGAAATATAAAAGTTACTGTTTCAAATGACTGTGGAACTGGGCCATCACAAACATTAATTGTTACAACATCTGGCACGCCCGCGCAGCCAAGTGTTATAAATGGGCCAACCACAATTTGTCAAGGATATACCGTAAATTATAATGTGACGAACACGCCTGGACTTACTTACAACTGGGTTTTGCCCTTGGGTTGGACTCAAATTTTGGGAAGCAATACAAACTCTGTTACAGTAATCATTGGTGCTTCATCTGGAACTATTCAGGTCACGAGTTCAAACGGGTGTAGCTCTGCCTTACAAAGTTTGTCGGTTACGGTTTTGCCAACACCATCAATAGTTTCTACAACTCCGGGCTCGAGGGTAGATATCGGGACGGTTGTTTTGGGTGCTACAGCAACGGGTGGCATCATTTCGTGGTTTGATTCCTTAACAGGAGGTACGGTTTTGGCAACAGGTAATAGTTTTACTACTCCGGTTATTGTTGCAACAACAACTTATTTTATCGAGGTTTCAAATGGTGGATGTACTACAACGCCAAGAGTAGCTGTGTCGGCATCTATAAGTGCACCCGAAATTTCGGTTTCAGGAAATGGGTTTAATATTGCAGACGAAGATAACACACCAATTACTACAGATTTTACTGATTTGGGAACATCAAACGTTGGGGTAAGCGTTACCCGAACTTATACCGTTCAAAATAATGGAACTTTAAATTTGACAACTGGAATTATTAGTATCACTGGGGCAAACGCAGCAGATTTTGTTGTAATTACAAATCCATCTGCAATTATTTTGCCAGGAGGAAGCAGTACATTTTCGATTAGATTTACACCATCTGCAATTGGGCCAAGAGCTGGAAATTTGTCATTTGTAACCAATGATTATGACGAAAATCCATTTAATTTTGTGATTTCTGGAACCGGCGGAACTGGTCAGACCCCTGAAATCAACATTCAGGGTTTGGGAGTTACAATTGTTGATGGCGATTCTGGACCGCTATTAGCAGACGGCACAGACTTTGGATCGGCATTGGTTTCAAGTACCATCACCAGAACCTTTACGATTCAAAATACAGGTGCAGGGCCATTGGTATTAACAGGGTTTCCAATTGTAGTGTTAAGTGGTAGTAGCAATTTTGTGGTGAGTAGTCAACCAAGTAGTGATACGATTCCGTCTGGTGGAAGTTTGACTTTTCAAATTAAGTTTAGTCCGCTTACAACTGGTAGCTCCATAGCATTAGTAACTATCAATAATACCGATGACAATGAGAGTATTTATGATTTTGTGATTTCGGGCTCGGCCATTGTAGCTGGAGTAGAAATTGATATTCAAGGAAACGAAGTTTCTATCGCTGATGGAGATATTACGCCAAGTGTTAATGACCAAACCGATTTTGGAATTACTGATTTATCTACACCAATTTCGTTACCATTTAATGTGTATTCATTTGGTACATTGGCACTTACATTAAACGCAACCATTACCATTACAGGAGCAAATGCAGCAATGTTTACGGCTACGGCGTTGCCAACTACATTGGCTTCCTCTGCAATTACAAGTTTTGTGGTTAGATTTTCACCAACTTCTTTGGGAATAAAAACCGCAACAATCAATATCATAAGCAATGATGTTGATGAAACCATTTATAACTTTGACATCAAAGCAGAGGTTCAAAATGCAGCTGTATTAAATACTGCTCCTGGAGGCGTAAAAACAAATCTTAAATTTTGGCTTAAAGCTGATAGTAATATAGGCGGTGTTGTAGATAATATGCCTGTTTCTACATGGACAGATCAAACAATTGGAAGTACAAAAACTGCGGTAGCTAAATTTGCCAAAGAACCAAAATTTCAAAATAATGCGAATGATAATGTAAATTTCAATCCCGTTATAAAATTCAACGGAGCAAACACCATGTCTGGAAACCAAGGTTTTAACAATGCTGATATGTTTATTGTAATAAGACCCACAAGTACAATTTCGAGTATTTTAAGCCCACAGGATGTGTATTGTGGTGATGATGTAGCCACAAATCAAGCCTCGCAGGATGTTACAGGATTTGAAATTGGAAATACTTCTGCAAGACACACCAACGAATTAATTGCTTATAATCAAGGCGCACAAACTTCTTATGGTGTGGCTGAAATTAGCACTACTAAAACTTATAATGGGGTTAACATTTTTAATCCTCGAAAAAGTGCTTTGAATCGTATGGAAATTTTGGCTAATGGCGCAACTTTGACCACTGCAGAGGTGCTCACAGCGACCTATAAAGATATTCCAAATTCAAGATATTGGTTGGGTAGAAGCGAGTTTTTTGACGCTTCCTATATTGGTGATATGCTTGAAATCATCAATTATTCGGTCAAAAATTCAGACCCAGACAACAACAAAATTCAGTCTTATTTGGCCATTAAATACGGCATCACTTTGGGAGTAAATGGGGTAAGTCAAAATTATGTCAATTCAAATGGCAATATTATATACAGCGCAAATGCTGGATTTAACTATAATATTGCAGGTATTGGTCGAGATGATAATGCGGGATTAATCCAAAAACAATCCAAAACAGAAAATACAATTGCAGATATTACGATTGGACTAAAATCGATCAACGAAACCAATTCGGCCAATCCAAATGCCTTTGATATCGACAAAAACTTTTTGGTTTGGGGTAGCAACAACGGAACATTGGTTGCGCAACCAGCGGTCACGGTCAATATGAGTGCTGGAATACCAGGATTAACGACCAATGTTGAATTTATTTCGATTGGCAGAACCTGGAGAGTTGTAGAAACGGGTGGTGATATAAAAACGGTCAAAATCTCTGTACCGTCAACCATGCTAACGGCTACAATCACACCTCCAGGCGATTTTTTGATGTTTGTGTCAAGTAGCCCTATTTTTGACCCAGGGTCTGAATATCGTGTTTTGCATTACAATGGTTCAAAATTGGAAGCAGATTTTGATTTTACGGGTGTAAAATATATCACTTTTGGCTATGCGCCAGAAAAAACTTTTGAGCGAGCCATTACTTTTGATGGTATAGATGATTACCTTGATGCCGGAAATGTACTGGATTTGAATACTACATTTACAGTTTCTGCTTGGATAAAAAGAAACAGCCGAAACCGTTCGATTGTATCAAAAAGAGATGCAGGATTTGTAACAGGTTATGATTTTGGAATCAATAACAATGGAAATCTCGAAATGAGCTGGGTCAATGGCACCCAACAAACCATTACCTCAAACACTATAATTCCGTTGGACAAATGGCATAATGTGGCTGTAACTTTTGATGGTAATGTTGCAAAAATGTATATCGATGGCGTGTTAGAAACCTTGTCGCCACTTTTGCCAGTATTGTCAAGTTCAGAATCGTTTTTGATTGCTGCTGCAGACGCACTTAATACTACTTCTTTTTTTAACGGAAGTATCGACGAAGTTAGGGTTTTTGATATTGATTTGTCTCAATCACAATTACAATTTGTCATGAATCAGGAACTTCTAAAACACTCAGACAATACAATTACAGGCAGTATATTGCCACAAAGCATCACTTTGAACGAGGTTAAAACCATTCCGTGGAGCAATTTGAAAGCATATTATCCAATGTCAACCTATACTTATACCAACACCAAAGATAAATCAAACAACGACTATACTGCAGCCTTAAGAAATTTAATTACCGTAGATAGACAAACTGCACCTTTGCCTTATCAATCTGCGGCTGATGGAACCTGGTTTGCAGCATCAACCTGGGCAAATAGTGATATTCAAGATTTGCCAAACAGCCTTTCTATTGTTGATGGCATTACACCAATCAAATGGAATATTGCAAAAACAAACCACAACATTGATTCAGATGGAAACAAAATTTTG
>JANNBA010000142.1:0-4457 GCA_031384845.1 Bacteroidota bacterium | reverse complement strand
TTGGTTTTTTTCAAAAACCAAAAAAAGATATAGTGTGCAGCGGGGCGATTTTAGACTTTTTGGGTTTCTGAGATGTTATTTGTTGGGTATAGAGCCGAAGGAATCCTACATAATAATGCCAAAGCTATCCCAAAAGATTTCATCAACTACTTTTGAAATTCAACTTCACAAAAGAACTCAAAACCCTTTAGACCGAAATGTAAAAAAAATAAAAAAATGTTAACTTATTAGAAAAAAACGAAGTACTTTCGCTACTATATTATTTTACAGTTATTTTATGACGTTTCACCAACAAGTTGAAAAGCCCGAAAAAAGAAGCAACCTAAGAAAATTTTTAGGAAAAGAATTCTTTATTGTCAAGCGAAAACTTAATTGGTTAATTGGCAAAAACGATTTTGCAATAGTTGATAGAAAGATAAAATGCGATAACTCTTTAATAAAACACAAATCCTTTTTATTGAGACCTCTAAAAGATGTTGAAATGTATTTACAGCATAACAAAGTGACGAATCTTAAAATTGCAATTAGCCACATCGACAATGTTGTTATCAAACCAGGGCAGATATTTTCAATTTGGCGACTTGTTGGCAGACCAACAAAATCCAAAGGATATCTTGAGGGTATGGCATTGCACAACGGCAAAGTAACTAAAGACATAGGTGGTGGACTTTGCCAATTAGGTAATTTACTTTATTGGATGGCACTTCATACCCCTATGACAATTAAAGAACGCTGGCGACACAGTTATGACGTGTTTCCAGACATAAACAGATCAATTCCATTTGCTTGTGGTGCAACTTTATCTTACAATTATATTGATCTGCAAATAGAAAATAATACAGATAAAAATTTTCAAATCAATTTGTGGCTCGACAACGAATATTTGAACGGAGAAATTACTTGCAATACAGATTTAAAAATAAAATACGACATTTATGAAACTGACCATTTGTTTAGACAGCAATGGTGGGGCGGTTATACAAGACACAATAAAATTTGGAAAAGAATTACTACACTTGTTGACAACGGTATTACGGAAGAAATTGTGTCAGAGAATAATGCAATAATGATGTATAGTCCGCTACTTGACGAATAAGAAAAAATCCTAATTAAACCAAAATTACATTTGGATCTTAAACCCAACCTTAAATTCAAATCATCGAATACCGAAAAAAAATATAGCCAACAATAAAACTCCGGTTGAACGGAACCTGCAACATTATTACCCCTGTGCTTATCATAAAGTTTTCTGTCCATTTCGCAGCCGTTATTGTACCTCTTTTTTTATGGTGTGTGATTTTCAATTTTATCGCAATTTTAGTGTTGCTTTTGGGTATATTAACTTTATCCCAATCGAGTATAAAACAGTCCAAAATCTTTGACTTTATTGGCCAACCATTTTCCAAAAAAAAAATTGAAGAATCAAAAGCTTTAAGAAAAAATCCTTGATTTGTCAAAAAAAATTAAGAATTGCTTGTATCTAAAAAAAACAATATTATTTTTGATAAATATTTGAAAGTGCAATCAACATAAAAAAAATGTTAAAAACGCAAGAACTTTCGTGTATTTACTAGTTATATGATACCCTCGAGCTACACGAACCGTTGAAAAAATCCTGCTAAAAAATTAACATAATATTTCAGAATTACATCTTATATTTGCTAAATGAAAAAACAGTTACACATAATAATTATAATTCTAACACTTGGCTTCTTTTTGTCGCCAACTTTGAGTTATGCGTGTGGAACTAAAACCGAAAAATCGTGTTGCAAAAAAGAAACAACTTCTAAAACCGAAAAAAAAGATTGTTGTAAAGGCAAACACTCGAAAGACGAAGACAAAAGTTGTGGGGGAAAATGTGGACATTCAAATTGCACATCGTCAACATCAGTAAATTTTAGTATAATTTCTTCTTACGAAATTAATTTTAAAAATATTTTTTTTGATTTTTCTACCGAAAAACCAAAATTTCATCATTCAAAAACCTTTATTTCTTCGGGTTTTACTTCTGTTTGGCTTCCGCCTAAAATAAAATAATTTCAAACTTTGACAGCCATAAGTCTGTCTTGCTGATAGCAAATACTTTGCTGTCAAAATTATTTATTTAACAAAAATTAAAATTTTATTACAATGAAATCAATATCAAAAATAGTGATAGCAATTACAATATTGTTATCATATACATCAAGCATAGCACAAATTAAAAATGCAAAAACCGAAACCGTTTTAATTTATGGAAACTGCGAAATGTGCAAAAAAACTATTGAAAAAGCTGGAAATCAAAAAAAGATTGCCAAAGTAGGATGGAACGTAGACACAAAAATGGCTACAATTACCTATGATGCAAAAAAAACCAATCAAGATGAAATAGTAAAACGTATTGCTTTAAGTGGTTACGACAGTGATAAATTTCTTGCACCTGATAACGTCTATTCAGAACTGCATGGATGTTGCCTATACGACAGAGTTGCAAAAATTGATGTTAAAACAGAAGTTGTTGCAGAAAATAATAGCAATCACTCAAACCAAATACAAAGCTCAAAAGTTCAAGAAATACCTCAACTAAAAGCTATTTTTGAAAGTTATTTTGCTTTAAAAGATGCGTTAATAAAAACAGACGGAAACACAGCATCAGCAAAAGCGACAGCATTACTTTCAGCAATTAGTGCTGTTAAAATGGAAACTCTAAATTCAGAAGAACATATAGTTTGGATGAAAGTTGTTACAAACCTTAAAGAAGATACTGAACATATTGCAGACACCAAAGATGTAAAACACCAAAGAGACTATTTTGATACACTTTCAAAAAACATCTATGATTTAATCAAAGTTTCTAAACAAGAAACACCAACTTATTTGCAACATTGCCCAATGGCAAACGACGGAAAAGGTGCCGATTGGTTAAGCAAAGAAAATGTAGTTAAAAATCCTTATTATGGCTCTACAATGTTAAGTTGTGGTAAAGTTGTAGAAACTATAAAATAATTAAAATGTGAATTACACAATATTAACAAATAAATATGTAACATTCTAAATTTAAATACATTGTACTATTGTATCTAGAAATTAATCTAAAACTAATAAATAAATGCGATGAAAAATGTTGAAGTAAGTATTGAATCTTGTTTAGCCTGTATGGTAGAATGTGAAAAATGTGCAGATGGTTGTCTAACAGTTAAAGACCATCTAGAATGTGTGAAATTGTGTCGCGATTGCGCCGACATTTGTGGTCTTTGTGCAAGATTATGTGCACGAGATTCAAAATTTGCCGATGCACTTTGTGCATTATGTGTAAAATGTTGTGAAGATTGCGCCAACGAATGTAGCAAACACGATATGGAATGTTGTAAAAAATGCGCTGATGCTTGCAAAAAATGTGCAGAAGCCTGCAAAATGTAAAAAGTAATCAATCTAATACTAATTACTCATCAAAAGTATTTAGGATTGTTTTATAAAATTTTAAAAATGAAAAAAATAATTTTAACAAGCCTGTTCTTGGCTTTAGTAACTGTTTCTTGTAATCAAAAAGTTAAAGACGAAACCAACAATCCAGAAATGATGGAAAACAATTCAACGATGATGACTAAAGATGAAACAATGATGGAAAACGATTCTACAATGAACAATGATGGTTCTTCTAAAAAAATGATGGCAGAAAAAAAATATGCTTGCCCTATGCATCCAGAAGTTCAAGGAAAAATGAACGACAAATGTTCAAAATGCGGAATGAAATTAACAGAACCTGTTGCCGAAAATACAGTTGACTAAGTTTATAATACTGCTAAATTAATAAATCAACTTTGCAATTTATTTTGTGAAGTTGGTTTTAATTCTACAAACTAATGACACATAAATATACGATTACAGGAATGAGTTGTAATGGTTGCAAGTCTAAAGTTGAAAAAGCATTAAATGGAATTAATGGTGTTGAAGCGGCTGTTTCTTTAGAGACAAATAGTGCTTCAATTTCTATGGAAAAACACATTCCAACTACCAAATTTCAAGAAGTACTTTCATCGATTGGAAAATATTCTATCTCAGAATATAAGGAAGGAATTTCAGAAAAATCAGAAAAACTTAGTTCAGATAAAATTTCAGAAATAAATAAAACTTCCACTTCAGAAAAAGAAAATTCAGTTGCCAAATACCATTGTCCAATGCATTGCGAAGGCGATAAAAACTATGATAAAGCTGGCGATTGTCCAGTTTGTGGTATGAATTTAGAAAAAGTGCATGAGTTAGAAAATTCAAAAACAATGTTCACTTGCCCTATGCATCCAGAAATTATTACAGATCATGCTGGTTCGTGTCCCATTTGCGGCATGGATTTAGTGCCAATGAACCCAAGCGATTCTGAAGATCAAAAAACCTATAAAGATTTAGTTAAAAAAATGAAAGTGGCAGTGGTTTTTACTGTTCCAGTTTTTTTCATTGCAATGATAGAAATGATTCCAAAC
>JANNBA010000079.1:0-13426 GCA_031384845.1 Bacteroidota bacterium | reverse complement strand
GAAGGCATCTTTTTTTCGGGTGCATTTTGTTCTATTTATTGGCTAAAAAAGAGAGGTTTGATGCCAGGATTGACTTTCTCAAACGAATTAATATCAAGAGACGAAGGCGTACATTGTGATTTTGCGGTTCATTTGCACAACAACCACTTACTCAACAAAGTGCCAAAGGCCCGAATTACAGAAATTATTGTTGATGCACTCACTATCGAACGAGAATTTATTACCGAATCTTTGCCGGTTTCGTTAATCGGAATGAATGCTAGCCTTATGATACAATATCTTGAGTTTGTAGCCGACAGACTTTTGGTAGAATTGGGCTGTGATAGGCAATACAACACCAGCAATCCTTTTGATTTTATGGATATGATTTCACTTCAAGGCAAAACCAATTTTTTCGAAAAAAGAGTTGCCGAATATCAAAAAGCAGGCGTAATGAATACAGAAGTTGGCGCAAATAAAATTAAATTCGATGCCGATTTTTAATAGATAACTATTTTAAGCAATCGCACTTTGATAATTTGTGCTGCCGCAAAACTTTAGAATAAAAGCAACAAAATAAATGATAATAATATGTATGTAGTAAAAAGAGATGGGCATAGAGAGCCAGTAATGTTTGATAAAATTACCGAAAGAATCAAAAAATTGTGCTACGGGCTGAACGATTTGGTTGACTCTGTAAAAGTTGCGATGCGAGTTATCGAGGGTTTGTATGACGGGGTTTCTACCTCTGAACTTGATAATTTGGCTGCCGAAACTGCGGCGTCTATGACCATTTCGCATCCAGATTATGCACAATTAGCCGCCAGAATTGCTATCTCGAATTTGCACTCCAATACAAACAAGTCGTTTTCTGAAACCATGCATGATATGTATCATTATGTAAACCCACGAAACGGTCAAAAAGCACCTTTATTGTCAGACGAGGTGTATCATGTAATTATGGAAAATGCCGAGTTTCTAAACTCTCATATCATTTACACCCGTGATTTCAATTATGATTATTTTGGTTTTAAAACCTTAGAACGTTCTTATTTACTAAAAATTAACGGAAAAATTGTCGAACGCCCTCAACACATGTTGATGCGTGTATCTGTAGGAATCCACCTAAATGATTTAAAATCTGTGATGGAAACCTATGATTTGATGTCAAAAAAATTCTTTACACACGCTACACCAACACTATTTAATGCGGGAACACCAAAACCACAAATGTCAAGCTGTTTTTTGTTGGCGATGCAAGACGACAGCATCGACGGCATCTATGACACCCTGAAACAAACCGCCAAAATATCGCAATCTGCCGGCGGAATTGGGCTTTCTATTCACAACGTTCGTGCAACGGGCTCCTATATTAGAGGTACAAACGGAACCTCAAATGGAATTGTGCCCATGTTGCGGGTTTTTAATGATACCGCACGCTATGTTGACCAAGGAGGAGGCAAACGCAAAGGCAGTTTTGCCATCTATATAGAAACTTGGCACGCCGATATTTTTGACTTTTTGGATTTGAAAAAAAATACAGGAAAAGAAGAAATGCGCGCCCGCGACCTATTTTTTGCCATGTGGACTTCAGATCTGTTTATGAAAAGAGTGCAAGAAGACAGTCATTGGACGCTGATGTGCCCCAACGAATGTCCAGGGCTGTATGATGTTTATGGTGAAGAATTTGAAAAATTATATACTGATTACGAAAACCGTGGAAAAGGACGCAAAACCATCAAAGCACACGAACTTTGGGAAAAAATTCTCGAATCGCAGATAGAAACGGGCACCCCATATATGTTATACAAAGATGCCGCAAACCGAAAATCGAACCAAAAAAACTTGGGTACTATTCGATCGTCTAATTTGTGTACCGAAATCATGGAATATACCTCCAAAGACGAAATCGCAGTTTGCAATTTGGCATCCCTGTCTTTGCCCATGTTTATAAACAACAACAGCTTTGATCATCAACTGCTGTTTGATGTTACAAAACGAGTTACTCGCAACTTGAATAAGGTGATCGATAGGAACTATTATCCCGTAAAAGAAGCCGAAAATTCAAACCTCCGCCACCGCCCAATTGGTTTGGGTGTACAAGGTTTGGCAGATGCTTTTATACTTCTAAGAATGCCTTTTACAAGCGACGAAGCCAAGAAATTAAACCAAGAAATCTTTGAAACCCTTTATTTTGCAGCACTCACCGCCTCGATGGAAATGGCAGTAGAGGAGGGGCCGTATAGCAGTTTTGAAGGTTCTCCGATTTCGCAAGGCGAGTTTCAACACAACCTTTGGGGGCTAAAGGATGAAGAGCTTTCAGGACGTTGGGATTGGGCTAATTTGCGTAAAGAAATTGTAAAAAACGGCGTGAGAAATTCTCTTTTAGTTGCGCCAATGCCAACCGCTTCTACCTCGCAAATATTAGGAAACAACGAAGCATTTGAACCCTACACCTCCAATGTTTATACCAGAAGAGTGCTTTCGGGTGAATTTATAGTTGTTAATAAACATTTGCTCGAAGATTTAGTAAAACGTGGTCTTTGGACCGAAGATTTGAAACAACAATTGATGCGAAACAACGGCTCTGTACAAGACCTTAACATTCCACAAGACCTCAAAGAATTGTACAAAACCGTCTGGGAAATGTCAATGAAAGACATCATCGATATGTCGCGACACCGAGGCTATTTTATAGATCAATCACAGTCTTTGAATTTGTTCATGCAAGACGCCAACTATTCCAAACTTACCTCAATGCATTTTTATGCTTGGAAAAGCGGATTGAAAACGGGGATGTATTATTTGCGAACAAAAGCCGCCGTAGATGCCATCAAATTTACATTAAACAATGACAAAAAAGCAGTCCCAATCGAAATTCAAGAGGAAGTATTGATTGTAGAAAATGACGTTGTAGAGATGACCGCTGCAGAATATAAAGCCATGATCGAGCTGGCCAAAAATGCAGATCCCGAAGAATGTGAAATGTGTGGAAGCTAAAAAGCAAGCATTATAAAATTTATATTATTTTGATAATCAAAGAGTTAACAGGTTTGTCGGAAATGTTATCACAGTTTGCCACGATACAGTTTTTGTATCCAAAACTTGATATTCAAAAATACGAACGCTTTTTGACGGATATGATTCCAAACCAATATACACAAATTGCAGTTTTTGAAAACGACTTCTGTATCGGTCTAACAGGTTGCTGGTTTAATACCAAATTATGGTCCGGAAAATACCTCGAAATCGATAATTTTATAGTACATCCCGAACATCGAAAAAAAGGAGTTGCCAAGATGATGACCGATTTTGTAACCCAAAAAGCAACTGATTTGGGTTGTACCAACATTGTTTTGGACGCCTACACCGATAATTTTACAGCACACCGGTTTTATTACAACCAAGGTTTTGGTCCTAAAGGATTTCATTTTGTAAAAATTATTGACAAAAATGGACTCACCTAATATCCAAAATAACCAAAGCTGTTTTTTACAAAAAAAATAGCTTATTTTTGCTTATTATAAACACTAATTCGGCACATTTTGAGTATCTACAAATCGCTTTTCAAGCAAACCATGATCTATGGTTTGGCAACCGTTTTGCCAAGAATGATTAGCTTTTTGCTCAATCCATTGTATGTCCACAGTTTGCCAAAAAATGAATTTGCAGACGTTTCTATCATTTTTGCCTATCTCGTTTTTTTTAATGTAGTATTGTCTTATGGCATGGAAACCGCCTTTTTTAGATTTTATAATTCAGAAAAAAACAAAACTTCTGTTACTGCAACCACTACATTATCAATACTTTATTCAACTATATTTTTTTTGATAATAGCGTTTTTATTCAGGCAGAGCTTGGCGCAAATAACCAATATAAATGTAACTTATATTGAATTTACGATTTTTATTTTGGTTTTTGACGCATTAACAATTGTACCATTTTCAAAATTAAGAGCCGAAAAAAAACCAAATTTGTATGCCATTCTCAAAATCGGAAATGTAATAGTAAACCTATTATTAACGGTGTTTTTTTTGATTTTTTTACCAAAAATTATTGCTACAAATTCAAATAGTATTTGTCAATTTATATACCTAAAAAACTTTCAAGTAGGCTACATTTTTTTGTCAGGACTTGTCGCGAGTTTGTTGACGTTTTTGATGCTTTTGCCCAACTATTTTAACCTCAAAGGGCAGTTTGATACAAAACTATGGAAAAAAATGATGGCTTATGGATTGCCTATATTGATTGCCGGAATTGGATTTGCCATCAACGAGCATTTTGATAAAATTTTGTTAGACAAATTGCATGTGCCAAAATCAGAAATTGGAGCCTATGCAGCCTGTTACAAAATAGGAATGTTTATGGTTTTGTTTAGAACGGCTTATACCCTGGGCATCGAACCTTTCTTTTTTAGCCATGCCGAAAATCAAAATGCACCACAAACTTATGCAACAATTACTAAATATTTTGTGATTTTGGGCTCTTTTATTTTGCTTTTTGTTATTGTTTTTATAGATTTTCTAAAGATTGTCTTGGTGCCAAACGAAAGCTATTGGAGTGCGATCAAGGTTGTGCCGTTGATTGTTTTGGCCAATTTTTTTCTCGGAATTTATACCAATTTATCGGTGTGGTACAAACTCACAAATCAAACCAAAATGGGAGCTTATATTTCGCTAATTGGCGCAGCTATAACACTGCTGCTCAACTTTTTACTAATCCCTTATTTCAGTTATTATGGGTCTGCAATTGCAACTATTGCCGCCTACGGGAGCATGATGTTTATTTCTTATTATCTCGGTCAAAAATATTATCCTATTCCTTATGATAAAATCAAAATTTTTGGATATCTAACCATTTCAATTGCTTTTTCGTTTCTATCTTTTTATGTTTTTAGAGCTAATTATTTTGTAGGAGCGGTATTTATTTTGGCATTCGCAGCCTATATTTATAAAAACGAAAAAGCAATTTTGAAGGCATTATAAGCTTATGACAATTCTATCAAAATTGGGCAGTGGTCAGAATGTTTTGCCTCGGGCAAAATTGCAGCCCTGCTTAAATTTTTTTCTAATGTTTCACTTACCAAAATATAATCTATTCGCCAACCTTTGTTATTGTTTCTGGCACCCGCACGATAGCTCCACCACGAATATTGGTGAGGGTTTTTGTTAAAAATGCGAAAGCTATCCAAAAATCCATTTTTGAGAAAAATATCCAGCCATTCGCGCTCTTCCGGCAAAAATCCCGATACATTTTTATTGCGAATAGGATCGTGAATATCAATTTCTTGATGGCAAATATTATAATCACCACAAATAATTATTTTTGGAAATTGTATTTTTAAATTGTTAATATAGTTTTGAAAGTCTGCCATAAACATAAATTTGTGTGCCACCCGCTCGATATTTGAGCCCGAAGGCAAATAGAGGCTCATCACAGAGCAATCATCAAAATCGGCTCTAATATTGCGACCTTCAAAATCCATGTGTGCAATACCAGTGCCATAAACCACGTTGTTTGGCTTGATTTTTGACAAAATGGCCACTCCGCTATATCCTTTTTTTGTAGCCGAAAAATAGTATTGATACGGATAACCTGCTGCTGTAATTTCTTCAGTCGGAATTTGATCTTCGGTCGCCTTGATTTCTTGCAAACAAATCACATCTGGATTGGCGTGTTCTAGCCATTCAATAAAACCTTTGGTGATTGCAGCCCTAATTCCGTTTACATTATAAGAAATAATTTTCATGCTTTGAATAAAATGAATTGTTTTTTGATTTAATCTCGTGGCCGTTTTTCTCTTCGTTCTTGTCTATTTTCTTGGCGCTCGGCTTGCATTTTCTCCCATTTTTCCAGCTGTTGTGGTGTCAAAATGGTTTTTAGTTTTTGCTTCATGGCTATTTTTTCGTCCAAAATTTGATTCTTCATCGCAAAAACTTCCTCGTCGGTTGGTTTTTTGTGAGCTGCTCTGTTTGCATCCCGAGTAGCTCTCGCTTTTTCCATTTTGTCGCCTACTTCAGACATGATTTTTGCAATAGATTGTTGTTGATCGCTGTTTAAATCCAAATCCAAAGTCATTTTTTTGACCATAATTTGGGTGCGTTGCTCGGCCGACATTTTTGGTTGTCGATCCGTTTGCTCATGGCGTTGCCCAAAAGAAAAACTTACAAAACCTAATAAAAGAGATAAAAAAATATTTTTCATAATAATTAATTTTTAGAATGTAAAATTATATTAAATAGGTTTACAAAAACATAAAAATCTGTTAATGTTTTCATGATTCTCGGCTCTAACTACTTTGTCGCTTTGCGGTTTTGTATTATATTTGCAAAAAATAAAAACCAAAATCAATGTTCAATAATCTAAGTGATAAATTAGACAAAGCCTTTCATATACTAAAAGGACACGGAAAAATAACCGAAATAAACGTTGCAGAAACCCTCAAAGAAGTACGCCGTGCCTTGCTTGATGCAGATGTTAATTTCAAAATCGCCAAAGATTTTACAAATAGAGTCAAAGAAAAAGCCATTGGGCAAGATGTATTGACCACCTTACAACCTGGGCAACTTTTGGTCAAATTGGTCAAAGACGAATTGACAGAATTAATGGGAGGCGATGTAGCTGGCATAAATCTTTCTGGAAATCCAACCGTGATTTTGATGTCTGGACTTCAAGGCTCTGGAAAAACTACATTTTCTGGAAAATTGGCCAATTATTTGAAAACAAAAAAAGGCAAGAAACCGCTTTTGGTAGCCTGTGATGTCTATAGACCAGCCGCTATCAATCAGTTGCACGTAGTGGGTGAACAAATTGGAGTTGAAGTTTTTTCGGATACCGAAAACAAAAACCCTGTTGAAATTGCACAAAACGCTATCAAACATGCCAAAGCAAACGGTTTTAATGTTGTGATTGTGGATACCGCCGGGCGATTGGCTGTAGATACCGAAATGATGGCTGAAATTGAGCGCGTTCATAAAGCCATTTCGCCACAAGAAACCCTTTTTGTGGTTGATGCAATGACCGGTCAAGATGCCGTAAACACAGCAAAAGCATTTCATGACATTTTGAATTTTGACGGCGTAATTCTAACAAAATTAGACGGTGATACACGTGGTGGTGCCGCCATTTCGATCAAATCAGTAGTCAACAAACCTATTAAATTTGTAGGAACAGGCGAAAAAATGGACGCCATAGACGTCTTTTATCCAGTGCGTATGGCAGAACGTATTTTGGGCATGGGCGACGTAGTGTCATTGGTAGAAAGAGCCCAAGAACAATATAATGAAGAAGAAGCCAGAAAATTACAGAAAAAAATCGCCAAAAATCAATTTGGTTTCGATGATTTTCTAACCCAAATTCAGCAAGTCAAAAAAATGGGAAATATGAAAGACCTGGTAGGCATGATTCCCGGAGCTTCAAAAGCAATGAAAGACATTGAAATCGAAGATGACGCTTTCAAACATATCGAAGCCATCATACACTCGATGACCCCTACAGAGCGAAGCAAGCCCACTATTATTGATGTGAAACGAAAAAACAGAATCGCTAAAGGCGCAGGTCGAAAAATTGAAGAAGTCAATCAATTGATGAAACAGTTTGAACAAATGAGCAAAATGATGAAGATGATGCAAGGGCCAGGAGGCAAAAACATGATGAAAATGATGGGCAATATGAAATAATTTTTTACCAAAAAACCAACCAAAATGCAATTACTAGACGGAAAAAAAATATCCAACGATATCAAAAATGAAATCACTGCCGAAGTAGATTTGATGAAAAAAAATGGCGAAAAAGTGCCCCATTTGGCCGCCATAATTGTAGGAAACGATGGTGCAAGCTTGACCTATGTTGGCAGCAAAGTAAAAGCCTGCGAACGGGTTGGATTTGAATCAACACTGATCAAAATGCCAAGCACAACCTCTGAAGCCGAACTCCTAAAAAAAATCAAGCAACTTAATAACGACGATAACATCGATGGATTTATTGTGCAACTACCTTTGCCAGAGCAGATTGACACACAAAAAGTATTAATGGCAATCGATCCCAGCAAAGACGTTGACGGTTTTCATCCCGAAAATTTTGGCAAAATGGCATTAGATATGACCACCTTTATCCCGGCAACACCCTTCGGAATTTTGGAGCTTTTAGAACGATATCAAGTAGAAACCAAAGGCAAACATACCGTAGTAATTGGGCGAAGCCATATTGTAGGCAGACCCATGAGCATTTTGATGGGGCGCAAAGGCTTTCCGGGCAACTCGACTGTCACCCTGACCCACAGTTATACCAAAAACATAGCACAAATCACCACCCAAGCGGATATTATCATCACCGCACTTGGTGTACCCAATTATCTCAAAGCCGAAATGGTCAAAGATGGTGCCGTGGTCATAGACGTTGGAATTACCCGACTTGCAGACGAAAAATCTGAAAAAGGATATACCATCACAGGCGATGTCGATTTTGAAAACGTAAGCAAAAAAGCCTCGTATATAACCCCAGTTCCGGGAGGTGTAGGCCCAATGACCATTGCGATGTTGCTCAAAAACACGCTCTTGGCAAGAGAACAACGAAAGTAAAATGAATTTTCTTTTTTGTAAAATTTAGAAATTTACAAACGACCTAATATTTTTTTTATCCTTAAATTGACAACTCCAAAAACAGCTTCTTTTATAATCGAGCTGCTCATTTTTGACTGCCCTTTGGCACGATCCGTAAAAATAATGGGCACTTCGACAATGTTGAAATGATGCGCAAAAGCACGATATTTCATCTCAATTTGAAAAGCATATCCTATAAATTTGATTTTGTCGAGATTAATTTTTTCAAGAACCACACGCTTGTAGCACATAAATCCGGCTGTAGCATCCATTATTTTCATTCCTGTTACCCAGCGCACATAAACCGAAGCAAAATAAGACATTAAAACCCGATTGAGCGGCCAGTTTACCACATTTACCCCCGTTATATACCTAGATCCGATGGCGACATCAGCAGTTTCAAAATGACAAATTTCATATAGTTTTTCTAAATCTTGTGGGTTATGCGAAAAATCGGCATCCATTTCAAAAATATAATCATACTTTTTTTGCAAAGACCATCTAAAACCTGCAACATAAGCGGTGCCTAATCCTGACTTCTTTTCTCTCTCAATCAAAAACAACCTGTTCGAAAATTCTTTTTGAAGCAACTTTACTTTTAGAGCCGTTCTGTCTGGAGAATTGTCATCAACAATCAAAATGTCAAATGAATGACGAAGCGAAAAAATGGCACGAATAATCGTTTCGATATTTTCGATTTCGTTAAAAGTTGGAATAATAATGACCGCGTTGTTCATTTTTTTGAAATAAGCAACGCAAAAGTAAGTATTTTATGTTAGTCTAGTCACAATAAAATTATAATATTAAAAACCATAAAAAAATTAGTATTTTTGCACAGATGAGTGCCACACAATTTCATGATCGAATAATTGACAGCAAAGATTGGGCGACAGCTTTGTTTGTATTCGCATTTGCGCTTATCGCATTGACAAAAGCTGCTTTTGAAAATCGATTTCACGATTTTGTAAATCTCTTTTTTTCTGATAAATATCTAAAAATATATAAAGACAATGCCCACCTGATGAGTTGGTTTTCCATACTTTTGTTTGTTGCGCATCTCATTTCGTTTGGTTTTTTCATACAATTAATTTTAAATTATTGTGGTTTTATAGACAAAAACAATGGGGTTGTTTTCATCAGAATTATCACTTTCTTACTTGTTTTTATACTTGGAAAATACTGTGTAGAAAAAATAATTGCTACCGCTTTTAATATTGAAGAGTTTTCAGACCAATTCAATTTACAAAAATTTAGCTATAGAACATACATCGGAATCTTATTATTGCCATTTAATATTGTCTTTTTTTACAATGATTTTTTTACGATAAATGTTTTTTATTTCATTATTCTTATTATTTTGATAACAAATACGTTAACTTATCTAAAAACATTAAAAATTTATCAAAATTTGATAATTAGCAAATTGTTTTATTTTATTTTGTATCTTTGCGCACTCGAAATAGCGCCCTACTATTTTTTGTATTATTGGTTTGCAAAAAATTAGTGCAATAGAAAATCGCAATTATGAAAGTGAAAACAATTTTGGTGTCGCAACCGGAGCCTAAGGTCGAAAATTCGCCATATTTTGAAATTCAAAATAAGCACAAAGTAAAAGTTGACTTTAGATCTTTTATTCATATTGAAGGATTGAATGCAAAAGAGGTTCGACTTCAAAAAATAGACATTGCTCATTATACTGCGATTATTTTAACCAGCAAAAATGCTGTGGATCACTTTTTTAGAGTTGCAGACGAAATGCGTTATAAAATACCAGAAAGTCTCAAGTATTTTTGCCAGTCTGAAGCCATAGCTTTTTATCTTCAAAAATATGTGCTTTATAGAAAACGTCGCATATATGTGGGTCAGAAAGATTTTGTGGATATGACTATAATTCTAAAAAAATTCAAAGAAGAAAAATTTCTTTTGCCCGCATCAGATCAGCTCAATGCTGATGCGCCACAAACTCTAAACAACCTCAAACTCGATTGGACACCAGTTACTTTATACAAAACCGTGATGAGTGATTTGTCTGATTTGGCAAATGTGTATTATGATGTTTTGGCCTTTTTTAGTCCTACCGGAATCAAATCATTGTTTATGAATTTTCCAGATTTTGAGCAAAAGGACACTCGAATTGCTGTTTTTGGTAGTACTACCCAAAAAGAAGCTTTGGATCGTGGATTGCGAATAGACATTATGGCACCTTCTCCTGAAGCCCCTTCCATGACAATGGCTCTAGAAAAATATATCGCAAAAGTGAATAAATAAAATTGTTATAACTTTTTTATACCGCTTCGATAATAAAATAATTTTTCTTTCCTTTTTGCAATAATATAAAGGTATCGTTGATCAAATCTTTGCTCGAAATTTCAAAAATTTCAGTTACTTTTTCCTTGTTTACTGCAATCGAATTTTCTGCCAAAGCCCGTCTTGCCTCGCCATTTGATTTTAAAAAACCTGTTTTTTCGTTCAAAACAGCCACGATATTAATGCCCATTTCTATTAAAGATTTGTCTATTTTGGCTTGAGGAACACCCACAAATACATCCAAAAACGTAGCAGAATCTAATGTTTTTAAATCGTCTGAGGTGGCATTACCAAATAAAATTGAAGATGCCAATATTGCCTTTTCTAAATCTTTTTGAGAATGCACAAAAAGCGTCATTTGCTCGGCTAATTTTTTTTGTAAAACCCTTAAATGTGGTGCTTCATGATGCGTTTTTATCAAATCTTGAATGGCATCTTGGTCTAAAAACGTAAAAATTTTAATATATTTTTCGGCATCAATATCGGTTGTGTTCAACCAAAATTGATAAAAAGTATAAACCGAAGTTTTGGTGGCGTCCAACCAAACATTGCCTTTTTCAGACTTTCCAAATTTTGACCCATCGGCTTTAGTTACCAACGGACAGGTCATCGCAAATGCCTTGCCACTTCCATTATTCATTCGGCGAACCAGCTCTGTACCCGTTGTGATATTGCCCCACTGATCGCTACCGCCCATTTGAAGTAGGCAGTTGTGGTGTTTGTGCAAATGATAAAAATCATATCCCTGAATAAGTTGGTACGTAAATTCTGTAAACGACATACCATCGCCATCGGCTTCGATACGCTTTTTTACAGATTCTTTGGCCATCATATAATTTACGGTGATGCGCTTTCCAACTTCGCGAGCAAAATCTATGAAGCTAAAAGATTTCATCCAATCATAATTATTTACCAATATTGCAGCGTTATCAGCAGTAGATTGAAAGTCCAAAAACCTTGACAACGTTCGTTTTATCCCCTCAACATTATGGTTTAGAGTGGCTTCGTCGAGCAAATTTCGCTCGTTCGATTTTCCAGAAGGATCACCAATCATGCCTGTCGCACCGCCAACCAATGCAATGGGTTTGTGACCAAAATTTTGTAAATGAACCAGCAAAATAATCGGCACCAAATTGCCTATGTGCAATGCGTCAGAAGTAGGGTCGAAACCAATATATGTTGGTGTCATCTCTTTCATTAATTGCTCTTCTGTGCCAGGCATCATATCGTGAACAAGCCCACGCCACTGCAATTCTGCTATAATATTCTTCATTTTTTTGGATCGGGATATTTTGTATAAATTGGAAATAATTTACAAAGTTACACATTAATTAAAACTAATCAAGACGTTTTGAACCGATTTTGAATTGTTTTTCAAATAATTATTCAAAACATAAAGCCTTATTTTAATCCTTTTTTTCATCTTTGTAAAAAAAAATGAAAACGCTTTTGATAATCGGGTTTGTTTGGCCAGAGCCAAATTCGTCTGCAGCCGGAACAAGACTTTTGCAAATTATCAATTTGTTTGAAAAACATCAATTCAAGATTACTTTTGCAAGTGCTGCAAGTGAAACAGCGTTTATGAGCAATTTTTCAAACTCCAAAATAGATTGTCAAAAAATAGTTTTGAACGATGATAGTTTTGATGGTTTTCTAAAAAAGTTAAACCCGAATTATGTCCTCTTTGATCGATTTTTGACCGAAGAGCAGTATGGCTGGCGCGTTGCTACATATAGCCCAAACGCTATTAGAATTTTGGACACCGAAGATTTGCATTTTTTAAGAAAAGCAAGACAAACAGCGGTCAAAGAACAAAGAGAATTTCTACATCAAGATTTGTTTTCTGAAATCGCAAAACGCGAAATTGCTTCTTTATATAGGTGTGATTTTTCGCTAATAATTTCAGAATTTGAAATGCAATTGCTACAAAATGTTTTTCGAATCGATGCCAATTTACTTCATTATTTGCCGTTTTTGGTGAACAAAAATGAAATAATTGATTCTGATGCAATACCCTTTTCCGAAAGAGAAAACTATATTTTTATAGGAAATTTTTATCACCAACCCAATATTGACGCCGTTTTTTATTTAAAATCAAGCATTTGGCCGGTGCTGAGAAAGCAATTTCCAACGGCTATTCTACAAATTTTTGGGAGTTATATTCCAACAAAAATTCAAAATCTACACGCTCCAAACGAAGGTTTTTTGATTATGGGTCGCGCCCAAAATGCCCATACCGAAATTCAAAAATGCAAAATAATGCTTGCGCCTCTGCGGTATGGTGCGGGTTTGAAAGGCAAATTAATTGAAGCCATGATTTGTGGAACGCCAAGCATCAGCAGTAGCATTGGTGCCGAAGGTATGAACGGAAATTTGCCATGGAGTGGCGCAATCCAAGATGATATTTCGGCTTTTGTGGCTGCCGCAATAGCACTTTATCAGGATGAAAGCCTTTGGAAATTGGCTCAAAAAAATGGAATCATGATTCTTGAAAATCGTTTTTTGACTTCAAAATTTGAAACTGCTTTTTTTGAAAAAAT
>JANNBA010000047.1:0-2054 GCA_031384845.1 Bacteroidota bacterium | reverse complement strand
TATGTTTTTGTTATTTTTAATTTCAATTTTAGTAATCTAAGAATCGTGCAATGTATTGTTTTGACACCTATCTTGATTTCGAGTTATCTTGTTTACAAATTATTATCCCGAACAAATGAAAACTAAAATATTTATATTTTCAAATTTTTACAAACCTGGGTTTTTGGCGGGGGGGCCAATTCAAAGTGTTCACAACCTTTCAAACCTTATGGCAAACGAATTGAATATATATATTTATACTCAAAATTTTGATTTTAATCAAAAGCAGTATCCATATAAAATCACAAAAGACCAATGGATAAAGCAAGAAAATTTTTCGAATGTTTGCTATCAAAATCAATTCAAATATCATTTTGCGTCTTGGATTCAACTTTTTAAGGTGAAGCCAGACGTGATTTATCTCAACAGTTTATTTTCGATTGCCACACATACCAATTTGATACAAGCCATCATTTATGCGCTTTTTTATCGTTGTAAAATAATAATTGCGCCCCGTGGCGAATTAGAGCAAGGTGCACTTTCTATCAAGCCATTGAAAAAAAAGTTATTTATTGCGATTTTTAGAACGTTAAATCAATTTAAGCTCTATTTTCATGCAACAACACCGCAGGAGGCAGAAGATATAAAGCAAAAATTAGTCACCACAAAAGTGATTCTTGCTCACAATGTACCTCAAAAGATGATTGAAAACCACCAAAAAGCAAAAGAGGAAATGAATTCTAATTTTGTTTTTGTGTCGAGAATTTCACCAAAAAAAAATTTACTTTTTGCCCTTCAATGCTTTCATAAATTACAAATCATTGGAGAGATACAGTTTTCTATAATTGGCCCGTTTGAAGACGGCATCTATTGGAAACAATGCGAAACACTTATTTCAAAACTACCCAAAAACATTAGTTGCAAAATACTTGGCCCGCTCCAACACAATGCCATTATTGAAGCTTTAAAAAACAATCATTTTATGTTTTTTCCAACCCTTGGCGAAAATTATGGTCACGTGATTTATGAAGCTTTAAGTAATGGACTTCCTGTTTTAATAAGTAATCAAACCCCTTGGGAGAACAACCAAAAAAATGCTATTTTTGCCCATTCATTAACAGATGAAATCAAATTTATAGAAACGCTAACCAAATTACACGCACTTAACAACAATGATTTTTCGATTTTGAGCCAAAATGCTTTTACTTTTGCCCAAAAACATGTAGATTTTGACAAACTAAAAACACAATATAAACAATTATTTGAATAAGATGCTAAAAAACAAAACACTACTTATCACAGGCGGAACCGGCTCCTTTGGAAACGCCGTTTTGAACCGCTTTTTGCAAACCGATCACTTTGACGAAATTAGAATTTTTTCGCGTGACGAAAAAAAGCAAGACGATATGCGCAATCAACTTCAAAGCGATAAACTCAAATTTTATATTGGCGATGTTCGAGATTACAACAGCGTTGAGCGCGCGATGCGGGGCGTAGATTATGTTTTTCATGCAGCAGCACTCAAGCAAGTGCCATCTTGCGAATTTTTTCCATTAGAAGCAACCAAAACCAATGTTTTTGGGACACAAAACGTCATTGATGCAGCAGGAGCCAACAACGTCAAAAAAGTAATTTGCCTGAGTACAGACAAAGCCGCATATCCAATAAATGCAATGGGAATCTCTAAAGCATTGATGGAAAAAGTAGCCGTTGCCGCCTCTCGAAACCTAAAAAACACTACCGTTTGCCTCACAAGGTATGGCAATGTCATGGCATCACGTGGCTCGGTAATTCCATTGTTTTTAAAACAAATTCAAACCGGGCAACCCATCACAATTACCGACCCAAAAATGACCCGTTTTTTGATGTCTTTAGACGAAGCTGTAGAGCTTGTATTGTTTGCTTTTGAACACGGAAATGCAGGAGATTTGTTTGTAAACAAAGCCCCAGCAGGAACAATTGGCGATCTAGCACAAGCCTTAAAAGAAATGTGCAATGCAGATACCGAAATAAAAATAATAGGAACCCGTCACGGCGAAAAATTATACGAAACCCTTTGCACCCGCGAAGAAATG
>JANNBA010000065.1:0-2024 GCA_031384845.1 Bacteroidota bacterium | reverse complement strand
CCACGGGCTTCAAACGTGTTTCTGATTCCGCCATTTGGAAAACTCGATGCGTCTGGCTCTTGCTGAACCAATTGTGCGCCACCAAATTTTTCGACAGCATCACTGCCGTCATACGAAGTTTCAAAAAAAGCATCATGCTTCTCGGCGGTGGTGCCCGTAAGTGGCTGAAACCAGTGCGTATAATGTGTAACGCCTTTAGATAACGCCCACTCTTTCATACCCATTGCTACATAATCGGCTATTTTTCGATCTATTTTTGTGCCGTGTTGCACCGCATCTTTCACTGCTTTGTGCGCATCGCCCGTCAAAAATTGACGCATCGCTTTGTCATTAAATACATTCGAACCAAAAATATTCGATTTTTTGTCGGCTTCTTCAAATTTTACCGCTGCTCTGTTTGTCGCTGCTTTTAGCGCTTGAAAACGAAATGTTGACATAAATATTACTTTTATATATTAGACCCCTATTATTAAGCTGCAAATATATAAAAAAATTAGATAAAAAATATTTTACCCTAAAATAAATAGGGGTAAAAAAAATTGGCTAACTATTTTTATAAAATTATAAAAATAACCAACCAAAATTATCAATTTCACAAAAAAAAATCAAGAACCTATTTATTTAGCAATTTCACATGCCGATCATCGATGCCATAAGCCTTTATCACGGCGTTGTAATCTGCATAAAAATCGGGCGTTTTTTTGTTCGAGAAAGCCCCAGGAACAATCACAATTCTAAAAGTTTGATTGTTTATATAGGAAGGAGCCAAATTCAAATCAAAATTGCCGCCTGCATATATCGTAAAATCCTCTTTGCTGAAATCAAAATCATAATCCAACTCGCCCTGTGGCAAAAACAAAGTACGCGGTATCAGCTGCCAAATTGGGGTGTTTGCATCAATAGTGCCCGTCATTCTATAAATCAAAACCACATCCGAAGCATAAATATTGGGGCTCAAAGATTGATAAATCGAAAACCCATTAGCAGCCGAATACCCAAAATTTACAGACCGCAACTCAAAAACTTCATTCAGCGGCGCATCCCTTCCCGGCGCACCCTCTGGCCCGGTACAACTCAAAAAAAGCGCCGCAAAAACAACTGATACAAACATGATAAATGGTTTCATAACACAAAAATTTAATTGGTTTATAAACCCTATTCAAAAATCAAACCAAAAATAAAATTCAGCTTTTTTTTTGGCGCACACCACCCGTTCAGCACACCACCCGTCCCGCTGCACGCTATATCTTTTTTTGGTTTTTTTCAAAAACCAAAAAAAGGATGCCGCTACATCGGGGCGAATTGAGACTTTTTGTGTTTTCAAGACGTTATTCGTAGGGTGTTGATTGTTAACCGCAAATGGTTGCCCAAACAAAGTAGATCGTTTTCATAGCCTGCTTCATAGTTTTGCCACACATTTATTAGAAAACCGAACCGACATCCGCTAAATACAACAGTTTCTAGGACTTGCAAGCATCAAAACCACCGAAATATATACATGTGAGTAAACGGTGTATAAAAAATAATAAGATAGTGTGATATTTTTTATTTTTGAAAAAAACATTGCTTTAATTTGTTACTTATAATAATAAAACACAACTGACAATTGAAAAAGCAAAAGACAAAATTTTTGTAATCAATTGAAAATTAGTGATGATTTAAAAACGAAAGTTTAAAAGTAACCTATATTAGAGAATTATATGTCATTTTAGAAAAAACCATTAAAATTTTATTTACAAAAAAGTAAATTTATAGATTATAAATAAGTTAAAAAATGTATTTTTGCTAAATGGCAGATACTATAGAATATGATCCTTTAATCTCTGAAATAAAACGAATTATTGAACATAAAGTTTCAAATAATCCGAATGAAATAGCTCAAATTAAAATTTACAGTGCTTTAAAATTACTATTAAACGGGGATTATGAAAAATATTCATTTAATTCAAATATTATTAATACTTCTCTATATAATAATTATAATGATTTTTGATAAAAGAGATTGGAAATTATCATAATCATTA
>JANNBA010000029.1:0-10809 GCA_031384845.1 Bacteroidota bacterium | reverse complement strand
AAAATAAAAACCTTTAAAAATTTTAAAGGTTTTTTTGCTTTTATCTTATGTAGTTTTAAGAATATTAATATGCAAATTTTAATGATTTAAAATAATCCAGTCTGAATATTAGTCTTTATTTTACCTAAATGTTTATAAGCTTTCTCGGACACTTCTCGACCGCGAGGCGTTCTCATCAAGAAGCCTTGTTGAATTAAAAAAGGTTCATAGACCTCTTCGATTGTTTCGCTACTTTCGGAAACTGCAGTTGCTAATGTTGATAAACCAACTGGACCACCTTTAAATTTATCGATAATTGTATTTAATATTTTATTATCCATTTCGTCGAGACCAAAAGCGTCAACATGTAATGCTTTTAATGAAAATTGTGCAATTTCGATGTCGATGCTTCCATTTCCTTTTATTTGAGCAAAATCTCGAACACGACGCAAAAGTGCATTTGCAATTCGTGGTGTGCCGCGGCTTCTGCCAGCAATTTCGATTGCAGCCTCCATAGAAATTGGCATTTTGATAATTGTTGCCGAGCGTTGAATTATGGTGGTCAATAGTTCTGTAGAATAATATTGAAGCCTACTTTGAATTCCAAATCTCGCTCGCATTGGCGCGGTCAAAAGCCCGGATCGGGTTGTAGCACCAACGAGAGTAAAGGGACTCAAATTGATCTGAACCGATCTTGCATTTGGTCCAGATTCTATCATGATGTCGATTTTAAAATCTTCCATTGCAGAATACAAATACTCTTCGACAACGGGACTCAACCTATGAATTTCGTCAATAAAAAGCACATCACGTTCCTCAAGATTGGTTAGTAATCCTGCCAAATCACCGGGTTTGTCCAATACTGGCCCAGATGTAATTTTGATCCCAACGCCAAGCTCATTGGCCAAAATATTAGCCAAAGTAGTCTTGCCCAAACCCGGAGGACCGTGAAAAAGAGTATGATCTAATGCTTCGTTGCGCTGATTTGCTGCAGCCACAAATACTTTTAGATTTTCTAAAACTTGGTCTTGACCCGCAAAATCATCAAAAGAGAGCGGGCGCAATTTTTTTTCGAGATCCAGCTCCTCTGGATTAAAAGTTTTGTTGGTTGGGTCCAAATTTTCATTCATAGCTACAAATATAACTTTTTTTATGTATTTTGGTACATATTTTTCAACATTTTACAGACTTAATAAATTGGAATTATATTTATTAATTATTTGTAATTTTTTCAAAATTTTCAAAAAAAAAACGACTTCGAGAGTCGTTTTATTGTAAAAATATTTTCTATTGAAGCAAACTCTGGTATAAAGCGGCATTTGATTTTATTTTTGAAAGCAAATTCCCGTCGAGTGATGCTTCTAATTTTGCTGCAATAATATCTGCAATGTATTTTTTTCGTTCATCAGAATTTGAAACTTCAGACAACATTCTATATTTTGTTGTAAAAAGTTCTGCTAATTGTACTTGTATTTCTGGACTGATCGATACAAAACTGGTAAGTGCGGCCATGTTTCTTTTGGATGCTGCTTCGTTCGAAACAACACCGGCTTGTACCTCTGACATTGCAAGTGGTTTTTGAACTGTTGCCTTTTTATTTTGTGCTGTAACGCCAACGGTCAGTAAAAAGGAGATAGAAAGGAATAAATTTTTCATAGTTTCAATTTTTATAAAGTTCAAATTTAGTTCATTTTTTGGAATATCAAAATTAAATTATTGTTTTTTTAGTGGATGGAATTAATTTTATGATTAAAAAAATAATTAATTTTTACTTGGTCATAATGTTGACTCTCGAATGATCAAGTTGGTTTCGATGACTTCGGTTCGATAGTGTTCTTCGTGTTCTTCGTTGTCATCAAAGTCTTGGTTTTGGATGCGGTCTATGAGCATTTTGGCAGCTTTTTCGCCCATTTTGATACCGTTTTGGCTTACGGTTGTGATTGTTGGTGTAGAGTATTGTGAGATTATGCCGTCTGTAAATGCGATTACCGATAGGTCTTTGGGAACGTTTAGGCCTAATTTGTTTGCCATTTTGATGATGGTTACGGCAAAGAGTTCGTTTACGGCAAGCACTGCGTCTATGGCTTTGTTGGTGATAAGTTGTGTAATTTTTTCGGCAAAGGTGTCCATGTTTTCGATTTTGATAATCAATTTTTCGTTAAACGTTAATTCGTTGTCTAACAGGGCTTTGGTGTATCCGTCTGTGCGCAATTTGCCTACGCTGACGTAATCGACGGTGGTCACGAGGGCGATTTTTTTCTTGCCCAAATTGATGAGGTGTTGCACGGCTTCGTAGGCGGCGAGTTTGTCGTCGATGATGACTTTGTCGCAAAGGACTTCGTTGGTGATTCGGTCAAACATCACTACGGGCATTCCTTGGTTGATGACTTCGTTGATGTGGTGAAAATCTGCTTTGTATTGTGTTTCTTTAGCCAAGGATATAATGAAGCCGTCGATGCTGCCGTTGGCGAGCATTTCCATGTTAATGACTTCTTTGTCAAAGGATTCGTTGGAGAGGCACACGATTACGGTATAGCCGTTTTGGTTGGCTACTTGCTCGATACCGCTGATGACCGTTGCAAAAAAGTGGTGAACTATTTCGGGTATAATAATGCCGATTGTTTTGGTTCGTCTGTTTTTTAGGCTTATGGCTATATTGTTGGGTCTGTAGTTGTATAGTTTTGCAAAAGCTTGGACTTTTTGGCGCATGTCTTCGCTAATTTCGTGTGAATCTTTGAGCGATTTTGAAACGGTGGAAATAGAAACATCTAATTCGCGGGCGATTTGTTTTAGGGTAACTTTTCGTTTCATGCTTTTTTTTTATAAAAGTAATTAAAATTCTTGATAATCACAATTTAGCGGTGTTTTTTGGGCTAATTTTGCAAAAGTTGTCAACACGAAAACGTTTTCGTATGGTTTATTTGGGGTTGTTTTTTTTTATGTAAATAAAAAAGGCTATTTTTAGCACTCGAAGTAAAATTACAGGCATTAAATTACATTTTAATTAAAAAAAAAGTATGAGAACAATTTACAAAAAGTTGTTATTTTTATTGCTGCTACTCCCTTTTAGTGCTCTGTGTCAGAGCACTTTAAGCGGTGTTGTTTTGGACAAAAAAACCAAAGCACCTTTGCCGGGTGTTAATGTGGTTGTTCAAGGTGCAAAAAGTGGCATTTCAACAGATTTTGATGGAAAATTCAGGTTGGATAAAGTGCTCAAGAATCAAAAAATTGTGTTCAGTTTTGTGGGTTACAAAAACTTTGTTTTGGAGTTCAGTGCTCAAACCACGGTGGTTATAAATTTGGAGGAGATGAGCAACGAGCTTGCCGAAGTAGTGGTGCAAGTGGGTTATGGCACGGTGAAAAAAAAGGATGCTACGGGCTCTGTGACGGTATTGTCTTCGAAGGATTTTAATAAAGGTGCTATTTTGAGTGCAGATCAGTTGCTTGTGGGCAAAGCGCCAGGTGTTCGAATCACAAACAGTGGCGGTCAGCCAGATGCAAGCCCCAACATTAGAATTAGAGGTGGTGCTTCTTTGAGTGCAGAAAAAAGTCCGCTTATTGTGATTGACGGTGTGCCAATAGACAATCAAAATGCAGCAGGTAATGGAAATCCATTGACGCTGATAAACCCAAATGATATAGAGACGTTTACGATTTTGAAAGACGCTTCTGCCACTGCAATCTATGGGTCTCGGGCTTCAAATGGGGTTATTTTGATTACTACAAAAAAAGGTAGCTCAGGCAAAACGCAATATAATTTTTCGTCAACAACTTCGTTTGGCAGTGTCGAAAAGGCTATAAATATGATGGATGGCCCAACTTTTGCAGCATTTGTAGCAAAAAGCCAACCTACATTGGTGGACAAATTAGGGATACCCGATCCAAACTCGACTACTGGAGCTCGCATCATTTATAACACAAATTGGCAAGATGTTATTTTTAGAAATACCATTAGCGTTGACAATAATTTTAGTGTGCGAGCCAATTTGTTTCAAAAGATACCTTTCAGAGGCTCGATCGGATACAACAAAACCGAGGGAGTTGTAAAGACCAATGATTATAAAAGATTGACGCTTTCGCTAAAAATGACGCCAGTATTGCTGAACAATCACTTAAAAATTGATTTGAATGCAAAAGGACAAATGTCAAGCAAAAATGATATTGATGCCAATGGGGCTATAAGTGGCGCATTGAATATGGATCCAACCAAACCTGTATATGGCGAAAGTCCAAACAACCGTTTTGTTGGATATTATCAAAATTTGCAGCTCAATTCCAACAAATATACCATTCAAGGACAAACAAATCCACTTGCTGTTTTGGAACAAAGAACCCGTCCGCAAGACATCAAAAAATTGGTTGCCAATATAGAAACCGATTATAAAATTCCGTTTTTTCCAGAGTTGCACGCTGTTGTCAATTTAGGTCTTGAAACCTCGGAATCGAAATTATCTGATATTTATGCAGAAAATGCGATACAATCTTATAACTTTAATCAAGGGATTGATCCAGAGACCAACTATGTTTTCAATCCAGGCGAAAATTATTCGGAATTTCAAACCATTACCAATAAAACTTTTGATGCGTATTTGATTTATTCTAAAAAATTTAATGGTTTTGTTAGTCGTTTTGAAACCCAAGCTGGACATAGCTATCAAAGTTTTGTAAATGATGGCTATAAAACCAATTATAGAGATGATGCAAAAACAGGAATAAGAGAAGTTTATATAGAAGTTGCCAATAACCCAACAAATAGATATTATAATGAAATGCTTTTAGAATCGTATTTTGAAAGAACAAACATTGATTTTTTGAACAAATATTTGTTTACTTTTACCTTACGAGCTGATGCATCGTCACTTTTTAACAAAAAAAATCGTTGGGGTTACTTTCCTGCAGTTGGATTTGCATGGAAAATGAAAGAAGAATCTTTTATAAAAAACAGTAACTTTTTGTCGGATTTAAAACTCCGCATAGGGTATGGAATTACAGGAAACCAAGACATCAGAAATTCATCGGGTTATTATCCAAACACACCGCTATTTGCTTATGGAAACGCAAATGGACAGTATTTGCCAGGAATATATACCTACTCTGCCAAGCCATATAACTCGAATTTAACGTGGGAAAAAACAGTGACAAGCAATATTGGTTTGGATTATGAACTGTTTGATTCTAAAATACTTTCGGGCAGTATTGACGTCTATTTTAGGCGAACAACCGATCTTTTAGCAAAAGTTCCTTTGGCACCTGGACAATCACTTACCAATGAGTTTACAACCAATGTTGGCTCGTTAAGCAACAAAGGGATAGAGCTTAATTTGAATATAAAAGCCCTTTCTACCAAAAACATTTCGTGGAACTTGAATGCAAATTTTGCTTATAATAAAGGTAAAGTTGAAGATTTGAAAACAACAACCTCATTGCAAGATGATAACTCATCTATACCTAATGGCACCGGAAACAAAATAGCCTTTAATACGGTTGGGCAAGAACCTTATTCTGCCCTAATGTATGAGCAAGTCTATGATACTGCAGGCAAACCGATGCCCAATGTGTTTGTGGACAGAAACGGTGATGGCAGTATTGATGAAAAAGACAAATATTATATCGCAATAGTTCCAAATGCGACTTTTGGATTTGGCACTACTTTGAGTATTTATAATTTTGATTTGACTGCCAGTTTTAGAGGTCAAATAGGCGGAAAAGTTTACAACACCCGAATTTTAGAAGCAGGTTGGTCAAACAAAGTAGTACCCGTAAACAGTTTGAGCTTGAGTAACGTATTGAACATTGACCATCCATTTGTTACTAATATTGGCAACATTCCTTATTCTGATTATATGCTAGAAAACGCAAGCTTTTTGAGATGCGAAAACATTACTTTAGGATATATGTTTGATTGCTTTTCAAAAGATGTAAAAATGAGAAGCTTTGTGGCGGTGAACAATTTATTTTTGGCAACAAAATACACCGGTCAAGACCCAGAGAATATGAATGGTATTGACAATAATTTTTATCCACGACCACGCGTTTTTAGTTTTGGTGTGAACTTTGATTTTTAAAAAATAGAAAAAATGAAAAAATATTTCAAACATTTTACAATTGCATTTTTGTTGATTCTGACCAGCTCTTGCGAATTGGATACAAAACCAAAAGTCGAGCTTTCTTTAGAAAATTTATTAATAGAAGATCCAAATGCAATCAACGGATTGGTATCAAAAATGTATGGGACATTTGCACTCACCGGATCATCTGGACCTGGCTCTTCAGACATTTCTGGACCAGATGCTGGCGAAACAGGTTTTTTGCGTGGCATCATTAATTTAGAAGATTTTAGTGCAGATGACATGAAAAATCGCTGGGGCGATAATGGATTGGATCAATTGACTACAACCTCAAATTGGGACAGCACCAACAAATTTTTTAGGTATCTTTTTGATAGAGTTTATTATACTGTGCCACAATGTAACAATATCATTTTGGCATTAAATAATACAGATGTTCCAAACAAAGAACTGTATATTAGCGAGTTGCGATTTTTGCGTTCTTTGGCCTACTTTTATATGATCGATTGCTTTGGAAAGGGAGTTTTGGTTACAGAAACAGATTTAGGCAGTACTACTCCAGTGCCACAAGCAAGCCGTTTGGAAATGTTTAATTTTGTAGAATCAGAATTGATTTCGGTCGAACAATCTTTGCCACTAACCAGTGATTATGGGCGAGCCAATAAATCTGTTGCTCGAATGCTATTGGCGAAACTGTATCTAAATGCAGAAGTATATACCAATCAAAATAAATATACAGAAGCCCTCACTTATGTCAAAAAAGTAATAGACGAAGGCAATTATACCCTTTCGCCAAGTTTTGTTAGTGTGTTTTCTGGAGATAATGAAACTTCATCTGAAATTATTTTTCCGCTAATTGCTGATGCGATTGTAAGTCAAAGTTATGGAAACACGACTTATCTAGTAAATGGCGGATTGAGTGCAGACACGATGACCCTTAATGATTTTGGGGCCAAAGATGGTTGGGGCGGACATCGCGCTACAAAAGCCTGGTATGGATTGTTTGGTACAAACCTGCTAAACTCGCCAGATGATCGTGCCAAATTGTTTTGGACAACCGGACACACATTTGAAATGACTGATTATAAAATTTGGAAAAATGGGTATCCATCAACCAAATTTAGAAATTCAAATTTTAACAGCACCTCAATTCCAACGAGTTTTTCAAGTACCGATTTTCCATTATTTAGATTGGCAGATGCCTATTTGATGTATGCCGAATGTGTGCTTCGAGGCGCAACGGGCGGTACAAACGACCAGGCACTTACTTATGTAAATGCCGTTAGAAACCGATCAAATGCAACTTCAATAGCAGCAAGCCAACTCAATTTACAGTTTATTTTGGAGGAGCGTGGCAGAGAACTTAACTTTGAAGGTCATAGAAGAACAGACCTTATTCGATTTGGAAAATTTACCGGAGGCGATTATCTATGGCCTTGGAAAGGCGGTTTGTTGGCCGGAACGGCAATTCCAGATTATTATAACGTTTTTCCGATACCATCAACGGCTTTACAAGCCAATCCAAACCTTACACAAAATCCAGGTTACTAATTTTTTTTAATAAAAAGAACATGAAAAAAATAATTTTAAATATTATAATAACCATAACTGCTGTACTGCTTTTTATTTCCTGCGAAACATTAGCCGTAGATCCCGTAGCATCTTTAGTTACTACTATCAATTTAAGTGCTCCAACATCTGAAACTCAAATAAAATTAGACGCTAATTTGCTCAACAGCGAAGCCATAAAAGTGGTTTATTCTTCGGCAGATTTTGGATATGCTGCTGCAATAAATTATAGTTTAGAAATAGATAGTATAGATGGCAACTTTGACAAACCTCAAACAATTACGTTGGGCAATTTTAATGATGTTTCAACAAATATTCACGAGTTTGTCATTAATCACAAAAAACTCAATGTAACTTTGAATGTTTTAAATAAAAATGAATTTAACATCCTAAATAGTTTCAAAATAAGAGTTGTTGGCAAACCTGTTGGTCAAATGGCAACTTCTACAAATGGGCTGAAAGCAATTTCTGAAGAAACGGTGCTCAAAGCTATTACTTATGACCCACTCGACGAAACCCAAAAATTATTTGTTCCGGGCAATTTTGGCGCAGCAAGTACTTTTGCAGATTGGGATTTTAATGATCAGGGATCAGGAAATTCGCCAGTGATTTATACGGCGGCAAACGACGGAAAATATAGTGGATTTGTATGGATGAATACTTCGATTCCAGAATTTCAATTTGCAAATCCAGGCCCTGCAGATCAAAAAGGTAAAAACGCTGCCATCGCTGGCGGTTTGATTGCAAATGGCACCAATATTGTAGTGCCCGCTGGCACAGCAACAACTTCTGGCCCAGGCACCTATTATCTTACCGCCAATTGGATTTTAAACACCTATACTGTCAACAAAACCAAGGTAGCCCTAAGCGGTGCCGCCATGAATAATACCACCGCAGATTTAGACTTTGTGACAGATGCAACATCGCCCTACTATAGAATGTACACCAAGGCAGTAACCCTAAAATTGGGTGCGCTAAAAGTGTTGGTTAGTGCAAACGGAACCAGTAATCTGGGTGTTGCTTCTGGTCAAAATGCCAATTTGACACAACAAACGCCAAACAAGTTAAAGCTTGGAGCATTGGCCTATACCAATATTTTGCCCGGCAATTTTTTAATCGTATTAGACATCAAAAACGCTGCAAACTATAACCTTCGGGTTTTTCCAAACTGATAAAAATCACAAATTCAAAACCAATATAAATTGTTAAAATATTGAATTTGTGATTCTTAATTGTTTATTTTTGAAAAAAAAATCAAACTGCCCTCTCAACCTCCTCTATTTTTACAAAACCGCTATGAAAAAAATTACCTCTTTGCTTTTGTTTTTTATAAATGCAATCGTGTTTGCACAAATCACAACACTACCAGCTACATTTGAAGCAAACGCTCCAGTAACGATCAATTTTAACAAAGCAGGAACTCCATTAGCAGCCTATACAGGCGTGATTTATGCCCATATTGGTGTGACCGTAAACGGAACAGATTGGCAAAACGTAAAAGGGTCTTGGGGCAACAACACCTCACAACCAGCACTGACATTGGTTTCTGGCACAACCTACAAATTAGATATTGCGCCTTCGCTATACACCTACTTTGGTGTGCCAACAACAAGTGCTATCACCAAAATATGTATCGTTTTGAGAGCGGCAACAGGAGCGCCACAGACCGTGAATTATTATATCAACGTGGGTGCTTTTCAGGCAAATTTGACGACACCAGCCAATAATAGTACGAGTGTTTTGACAGCTGGCCAAAATTTGGTTATCAATGCCACAAACACTGGAGGCACAGCAGATTACAACCTTTTAGCAAACGGAGTTAGCATCAACACAGCCACTGCTGCAAGTTCGTTTTCGTTTACCAATTTGGGTTTGACCGCCAATACTGCTTATGTGCTTCAGGTTACACAAGGAACGGTTACATTTACCTACAAATTTTATGTAATCATCGTTCCAACAACTATTACAGAGCCCATGGGAGCAGGGATGGAAGACGGAATCAACTATGACCCAAATGATGCTACAAAAGCAACATTAGTGCTTGATGCGCCCGGAAAAGACTTTGTGTATCTCGCCGGAAACTTTAATAATTGGAATCCAAATGATAGTTTTGCGATGAAAAAAGACCCTGTTTCGGGCAAATTTTGGTTAAATTTGTCCGGACTAACCCCATTGCAAAACAACACCTATCAATATTGGGTTGTAGATCAAACACCAATTGCAAACACGCCCGTTTTAGTAAAAACCGCAGACCCCTACTCGACTTTGGTACTTTCGCCATTTGATGACCCCTATGTTTCAGCAGTTTCATACCCAAATATGCCAACTTATCCTGCAGGGCAAGAACGGGAAGTTACTGTTTTGCAAACTGGAAAAGCTGCATATAATTGGCAAGTTTCTAATTTTGTAAAACCAGCCAAAGAAGATTTGGTGATTTATGAAGTGCTTATTCGAGATTTTGATGCCAATAGAAATTATCAAGATTTAATCAACCGAATCGATTATTTTAAAAATTTAAAGATAAACGCTATTGAACTTATGCCAGTGATGGAATTTGAAGGAAATGAAGGTTGGGGCTATAACCCCTCTTTCCATCTTGCAAACGATAAATATTATGGTACCGAGGATAAACTTCGAGAATTGATAGATGTATGTCATCAAAATGGCATAGCAGTGATTTTGGATTTGGCGATTAACCACGCTTTTGGTCGAAATCCATTAGTAAGAATGTGGATGAAGGATGGAGATGGAGATGGATGGGGCGATGCAAGTGCAGAAAACCCCTATTTTAATGAATTTGCCAAACACAGTTATGGTGTTGGAAATGATTTTAACCACTCATTAGCCCGAACCAAATATTATACCAAAAGGGTTATCAAAAACTGGATTCAAGAATATCATATTGATGGTTTTAGGTGGGATTTGACAAAAGGTTTTACACAAAACTGTAGTGCCTCAAACGATGCTTGTACGAATGCCTATCAGCAAGACCGTGTAGATGTTTTGAAAGAGTATGCAGATTATTCATGGTTAATAGACCCTACACATTACACGATTTTTGAACATCTTGGCATCGATAACGAAGAGCAACAATGGGCTAATTATCGCATCAACGAAACCCCAAGCAAAGGCGTAATGCTGTGGGGCGAAATGACAACCTCATACAACCAATTGTCTATGGGTTTCAACTCCA
>JANNBA010000021.1:0-1651 GCA_031384845.1 Bacteroidota bacterium | reverse complement strand
ATCCTGTGGTCATTCCACCTGCGTTTGATCCGTTTTCTTTTTTAACGTTTGCCATTTTTTTTAATTTTAAATAGTTTTAAATAATTTTAAATAGTTTTTTTATTTGAACTAAAAAATTAAATTTGTCGCTATCAAAAATTATTTCAACCAAAAAAATTATTTAAAATTATTTAAAACTATTTAAAATTAAAAAAAATGGCAAACGTTAAAAAAGAAAACGGATCAAACGCAGGTGGAATGACCACAGGATTAATCATTATTGGATGTTTATTAGTAGGTGCATTTGTATGGAAATTCCTTATGGGAGCTGCTGCAAACTTTGAAGGCGGAAATCCAGAAACAGGACATCCATTAAACACCCTTGGAATGGTATATAAAGGAGGCGTTATCGTTCCTGCTTTGTTAGGTATGTTGTTGATGGTAATCGTTTTTTCTGTAGAGCGTTTTATGGTAATCTCTAAAGCAGCCGGAAAAGGAAATATAGATGCTTTTATGAAAAAAGTACAAGCCAACATCACTTCTGGCGATATTGAAGGTGCTATAGTGTCTTGTGATGCACAAAAAGGCTCAGTTGCAAATGCCGTTCGTTCTGCATTAGTAAAATATCAAGAAGTGAAAAAAGAAGGTTTGGATAGCGAAAAGGCTGCCGAAACCATCCAAAAAGAAATTGAAGAAGCTACCTCATTAGAAATGCCAATGTTAGAAAAACACATGACTATCATTTCTACAATGGTTTCTTTAGGAACTTTGGGCGGATTATTAGGTACGGTTTCTGGGATGATCAAGGCATTTGGTGCATTGGCAAGTACAGGTACTCCAGATCAAGCCGCTTTGGCAACAGGTATTTCTGAAGCGTTGATCAATACAGCCACAGGAATTTCTACCTCTGCATTGGCAATTGTGATGTATAACTTCTTTACTTCAAAAATTGATACTTTGACCTACTCTATCGACGAGGCCGGATCTACAATAGTGAATACTTACAGAAGATTTAAAGGTACTAAATAAAAACAATTTTAGAGTTTTAAAATTTTTATATTTTATAAAAATATTGTGCTCTCAATACTTAAATAAATTCAAAAATGGCTAAAGTAAAAATATCCAAAAATGCGACGTCTATCGATATGACGGCCATGTGCGATGTCGCTTTTCTTTTGCTCACCTTTTTCATCTTGACAGCAACGGCAAAAACGCCTGAAGCACTGCCAGTGGACACGCCCTCATCTACGGTTCAAACCAAATTGCCAGATACAGATTTGGCTACAATTACAATTGGAGGAACCAACAAAGTGTTTTTTGGTGTATTAGGAAGAGAAATTAGAAAGCGCACCTTGGAATTGATGGGCAACAAATATGGTGTAACATTTACACAAGAAGAATCTGATGAATTTTCGTTGATAGAAACCTTTGGCGTGCCTGTTGCAGGACTAAAAAGTGTGATTGCAATGAAAAACGCAGATAGAAACCTACCTGGCGTTCAGCCTGGAATTCCAAAAGACTCCTTGAATAATGAGTTGAAAGAATGGGTTTATAACGCCCGAATTGCAACTGACGAGATTGATGGCAAAGATTTGCTTATCGCAATCAAAGGAGATGCAAAAGAACAATATCCAGTAATTCAACGGGTGATGGATATTCTGCAAGACCAAAA
>JANNBA010000215.1:0-3182 GCA_031384845.1 Bacteroidota bacterium | reverse complement strand
TATTAAAATTTAAAAATCACACAAGCCCATGTTTCATCGCATAAACTGCAAGTCCAACACGGGTTTTAATTTCTAATTTTGAAAACAAGTTGTCGCGGTAGCCATCAATCGTACGGGGGCTACAAAACATTTTGTCGGCTATTTCTTTATAGCTCATTTCGGTGATTGTATATCTCAAAAACTCCTTTTCGCGGTCTGATAATTTAATTTTTTCTTCTTCGGGCTCTTTCTCTCCAATTTTTGAAAACAACATTTTTGAGGCCCATTGCGGATAATACGAACCGTTTGTAACCAATTCTATCAATCCTTTTTCTAATTCTGTTGGATGCGCGTTTTTTAGCAAATAGCCTTTGGCGCCATTTTGAATCATTTTGACCAAACTCTCCTCGTCGCCATCCATGCTCAAAGCCATTGTTAGCACTTCAGGATGGGTATCGCTTAGCCATTTTGCAGTTTGAAATCCATTCATAATTGGCATACTGATGTCGAGCAATACAATATCTGGAATTTTATTTTCGGACATCTTCAGCTGCAAATCTCTGCCGTTTTCGCAATCATAAATCACTTCAAACCCTTCAAAATTGCTAATTACGGTTTTTAAAGCTTTTGCCAAAAGCAAATGGTCGTCAACGATTACAATCGATTTTTTCATGTTTTGAAAGTGTTTTAGTCTAATTTATTTTTGTTTTTTTACAAGAAAATTTCAATTCTAATTTTGGTTCCTTTATTGATTTGGCTATCAAAAAAATAGGTTCCGCCAATAATTTCGGTTCGGTTTTTCATGTTTGAAAGTCCAATTCCGCTGCTATTAATGCGGTTTATATCAAAGCCAATTCCGTCGTCTTGTATCGTCAAAATTAGTTTTTCGGGTGTGTGATCGAGTTTTATTTCAATGTTTTTACATTCTGAATGTTTGATGCTGTTTTGCAAAAACTCTTGGGTGATGCGTAGCAAAACACTTTTTGATTGGTAGGGTATTTCGGTTTTTTTGGCAGTTGATAGAAAGCTTACATTGCATATTTTTAAATTAGCAATTTTTTTGCTTTCGGCTTCTATTAGTTTCGAAATAGATTGTTTTTCGATTGCATTATCGGTCAGTGATTTTGATAGCAATCTTAATTCTGATAGTGAATTGTTGATGATTTGACCAATGTTTGTAATGCTTTCTGCGCAATTTGGCGACTTGTTTTCAAATTCTAATTGGTGGGTATAAATACTAGCCAAAGTGAGTTGTTGGCCTATATTATCATGAATTTCTCGACCAATATGCTTCATGGTTTGAATTTGAATTTCGACCTGTGTAGCCAGCAATTCTTTTTGGTGCTCTATGTTTTTTTGATGAAGCAAAGCGGCGTGTTCTTTCTTTTTTAATTGGTATTGTCTTATAAACGAAATAATAGCCACTATAAACAATAAAAAAAATAAATTGAATAGTATTAATGACACTATTTGTTCGGTTTCTCTCATAAAAAAGTTGTTTTTGTTTTATTTGTTTGCTCCTTATTCCTAAAAACCTTTTGCAAATTTGACCTCAAAAGCCATCTTTGAATCATTATTAAAACCCAAATTTGACCAAAAATAGACAAAATTTGGTTCTTATCAAAAAAAATTTTAGTCGCTTTCTTTTGGCTTGCCCCAAACAAAAGATGCCGCAAAAATAAGATACATCAAGTTATTTAAAAACAAAAACACCGTCCAATAATTCATCCATATTTTTTTGGTATGCACCACCGAAAAACCATCGAAAGCAAAAAACGGTAATGTTCCGACATAAAAAAGTGCCACGCCAAGATTGATATAAAACATTTTGCTTTTTTTAAAATCCAAAATATCATCTGATTTGATTTGTTTCAAAAACTCTAATGTTACTAAAATAAACAATAGCAAAGTAGCAATCGTATAGCTCAGCATATTGATAATTCTTGTTTTTTCGATATCAAAATACAAAATGATATAAAATGATATGGTATAAATGAGGCCAAACAGCCAAAATAGTTTTGGCTGTTTTAAAGATTTGTAGGCATAAAGCCAATACAAAAAGATAAACTGAAACGGTATTACTAAAAAATTATAATAGTATTTTTTGAAATCTTGATTGGATTCAAACCCCCATTTTCCGAACGTGTCAAACAAAAACACCATTACAAGATAGTACACAAACCACTTCCAGTAGGTGTTTTTTAGTTTTTTATGAAACAAAAGGGCCGTCAAAGCACAGATCAACTCTGTGATCATTAACGTTTCTAATAGATAGGTTTGCAAAACTGTCATAGGATGTGGATTAGAAACCTAATAAAGTAGGCAGTCCGGGCGGATATAGATTTCCGTGATTTCTTGCTGTTGTGCTTTTCATGGATGGGGATAATGCTGTTGTGGGCGTTTGGTTTGTAAAACTTCCTTCAAAGATAGTTTGCACACTTCCGCCAGTGCTAAGGTCTGTTTTCATGACCTCTTTTGGGTTGATAATTCCTGTGGAATAAGTGGTTTTTACAAATGGGTCAAAATCCATTGCAACATTTTTTTCGTTTTCGATAGTAGGTATCATCACCAATGTATGTCTTTTTTCATAGCTTCTGGTCAATGGATCTTTTGCAAATCCTGCTAAATCTTCATAACCTGATCTACCAAATTTTGTGCTGTCTGGATAAGCGGCATAATACAGGCGAAGACCAAGTTTGCTGCCGGTTGCCTTGTTTTGTCGGACTCCTTTTTCGATATGGTAAATAAATTTTTTGATCGTGTCCAAATCAAACCAGATGGCATAAGCATCTTCGGGCACGGGATTTATAGTTGCATTTTGAATAGATTGTAATTGATTTTTTCTGTATATCGAGACCATCTCGTTTACCAAACCCACAGTTAGTGTGCTGTGATTGTATCTGTTATAGTCCATACAAACCGAGTTGGTGTCTATAATGGCAAGATTTGGGTCGTCTGGATTGGGTATGGTTTCGCCAGAATGAATAGGCGGAAAAAACACCATATAGGTTCCAAATAAACAAATTAATAGCACTATAGCTCCCTTTAATAAATTGTTGTTGTTCATGATCTTTGGTTGTTGTGCCTTTCGGCGTTAAGGATTTACGATTTTGATAAAAATGAATTTCTATACCATGCAAAGAACAAATATATTACAATAATTTCAAACCGTTGTTTAACGGTATTTCCCACCGTTAAAACAC
>JANNBA010000184.1:0-1850 GCA_031384845.1 Bacteroidota bacterium | reverse complement strand
TGGAATGTTTTTGGGTTGGATTTGATTTCAACTAAAGGCTGTTTGTTTGCGGATGTTAATTTTTGGCTGTTTCACTTTTTCTGTTATAAACCCAACCGGTTACCTCTTTATGCTTAACTTTATACCAAGTTGTTACAGAATCATTGTCTTTTTTTATTTCATTTAATAAAATCAAAGTATCAGATGTATATATTGATTCTAACGTTTCAGACTGTTTATGAGGTCCTACTTGCAACGAAATAAAATTTTTAGCTATTGCAATTTTATTATCTAAGTGCATTTCAATATTAATTTCTTCTCTTGAATTCCAATTTACATAAAGTTGAAACCAAAAATTAAAAGCAAAGTATGCTAAAGCTAATGCAACAACCCCCTTTGTGAAGTAAATAAATCTTTCGCTTTTTGTGGCAATTATTTTATGAATTGTATAAACTTTTACATTCTCGTAGCCTGTAATTCTTGTTCCACTTGAAAACCGTTTATCACTTTTATAAACTGCTTGTTGTTTAAAAGTATAAAATTTAGTTGAATTTTTGGAGAAATTTGTTAGACCTTTAATCGCCAAATATATAGAACCAAAAATAGGGAGCAAAAATGAGACTATAGCAATAAAACAGTTCAGAATAAAACCATTGCTAAATAGTTCCTCCTTGAATCCTTCTTTGAGAAGATCAGCTCTATCAACTGCTTTTGAATTATCGTCAGTTATAAAATTTTGGACTTCATTATCTGCATTTCTTATTGGTGTTGAATGAGAATTACCGTAAATATTGTTACTTACAACTTTTCCACCATCACGACCAACTTGATTGACTGCTGAACGAATAAACCCTTTTGCTAAACTTGTTAAAAATGACATATTTTAGTTTTTAATTATTTTTTTTATCTTCAGCAAACCAGGACGATGCAAAAGCTGTAAATATTCCAAGTAATCCAATTCCTGCTGTCATTAGTATAACTGCAATTATTCTTCCTTCAGTTGTTACTGGAAATTTATCTCCGTAACCAACTGTTGTAATTGTAACATATGCCCACCATAATGCGTCTTCAGCCGTTTTTATATTGCTTTCTTTTGCGGTTTCGACTTGCAAAATTGCAATAGATGAAAAAATAATTAACATTACTGCAAAAATAGAAACAGAAGTAAATGCTCCTTTTACTTTATTTCGGAATAAATATTCAATAAGTTTTTTTGATGAACGAAATGCTCTGATAATTCTTAAAACACGAACTAATCTTAAAATTCTTCCTAATCTGAAATAATTCATGAACGGAATACTTGATAACAAATCAATCCAACCCCAACGCATAAATTTCATTTTGTTTTTTGCTTTCTTAAATCTTATTGCAAAGTCGAAAAGAAAGATAAAGCAAATTGTATTGTCAATAAAATTTAAAAGTTTTGAAATTTCGATTGGCAAAACAAAGAAAGTTTCAATTATTAATGCTCCTAAAACATAAATAGTTAATATAGAAATTATGATGTTAAAATAACCTAATTCTTCAGTAGTTTCTTCATTCATTTTTTTTTGGTTTCTATTGTGATATATTTTTATTTGTTGCATTACTCATTAATATCTACCAACTAATATAGTTTGCCAAAGTTATTTCTTTTTTTTTATTACTAATCATTTTTCAATTTTTTTTGGGATTAATAAAAAATGTTGATTACTTGCTTGTTGATATGGATTTACTTGCAGGTTCTTTAATTGCCATCAGCAGCGGCTAATTTCAGTTGGTGAGTGTTACTAACCAACTCGTTTTTTTCCTTTTTGAGTTTGGCTTTTAGATATTTCCAATAGTTACGCCTTTTGGTATAATCAACTTCTTGGTTCAAAATACCAACAACA
>JANNBA010000165.1:0-1888 GCA_031384845.1 Bacteroidota bacterium | reverse complement strand
CTCAAAAATGAAAACTTACAAAATGAAAACTTAAACTTTAAAACTACAAAACCTTAAAATATTTAAAATCATTCATGATTTATCCAATATTTTGCCTGCGTACAACAGCGGTTTGCCAAAAGTTGGGTTTTGGTCTTGAATTTAAACTTGGTTTTGTATTTGGAAGTTCAGTCATAAATTTATACATTTGTCTAACCAAATCCCCAACTTCTGCAAGCCACGAGACGTTGTGCGACACTTTCGAGCGTGACAAATCCTGAAATAGGTTGACTAAAAATTAAACACTTTTAGTAAACCATGAAGACAACAAAAAAAGAACCCTGTCCAAAAATTGAGTACAAAAAAATCAGTTTTGATCTCAAACTTTCCATCATTGACCATATTACAAACGGTCAAATTTCTGTAAATCACGCTTCCAAATTGCATGGAATTTCTCGATCATCAATTACCTATTGGATCAAAAAATTGTGTTCCTTTGAACAAAATTCGAAAACCATGAGTAAAAACCAAGAACTAAAAATATTAAAGCAGCGCAATGAAGAACTCGAGTTCATCAAAGACTTTCAACAAATGATAATCGCTGATTTTGAACTCACTACAGGACTTGATATCGCAAAAAAGTCCTTGCCCGAAGCACTCTTAAAAGAAGTAGAGAAAAAGAAACGCGACCTTATAAAGTCAAATTTATCTGCGAGTGCCTCGGAATAAGCAAACAAGCTTATTACAAACGATTAAAAGCAAAAAAAATAAAAGACATGCAAGCAATAACAATATTAGCTTTAATAGCACCAATACGACATCTAATGGCTCAATATGGAGTCAAGAAAGTATATCTTGATATCAAAGACGATTTAGTAAAAAACAACATCAAAATGGGGCGAGATCAATTTTTTAAGTTCATGAGAACACACAAGCTATTAATACGAAAATCAAAACTTTATCATATCACAACTAACTCTAATCACAACCATTACAAATCAAAAGATTTACTCATAGATCTAGAAATTAAACACGCCGAGCAAGTTTTTGTAAGCGATATAACCTACATAAAACTTGCCAATCAGCACGCCTATCTAGCTCTGGTTACAGACACTTATTCTAAAAAAATAATGGGATACAAAATCGATACCAACATGAAAGTTCAATTGGTCAAAAATGCCCTAGAAATGGCTGTAAAAAATAGGATTCACGCCAATAAAAACGTAATCCATCACTCCGATAGAGGCATCCAATATTGCTGCCCTGACTTTTCAGAATTTGCTAAAGCAAAAGGAATGATTCTTAGCACAACTCAAAACTCCAGTCCCTATGAAAATGCTGTTGCTGAACGAATTAACGGAATCCTAAAACAAGAATTTGGACTCGGCAAAATAATTCCAAACCTAAAAACTGCACAAAAAATGGTCAAACAAGCCATCGAAATTTACAACAACAACCGCAGACATTGCTCCTTGGAAATGAAAACGCCTGAATTTGCGCACCTAAACCAACATCACAAATATAAATCCTATAAAAAGCAAAAAGGGTCAACGGCGTAAGAATGTTACTAAGTTCGTAAAAAATCCCTCCGAAGATTTTTTCTGAACTTATTAATATTCTGGCAATTTATTCCTATTTTTGAAAATAATTATTAAACAAAAAGAGTCAACCTATTTTAGGAAAAGACATAATGTTCATTTTTGTACTTGTAAACTTTCGGGCTAAAAACGAAACGTTGAAAAATGAATCGTGGAAAAAACTAAACTTATAAATACTAAATCCTATCCGAAAACTGATTACGTTTCTCGATAATGTTCATTTTTGTACTTGTAAACTTTCGCGCTAAAAACGAAACGTTGAAAAATGAAACGTTGAAAAAACTAAACTTAAAAATACTAAATCCTATCCG
>JANNBA010000120.1:0-2223 GCA_031384845.1 Bacteroidota bacterium | reverse complement strand
GATTAATCCAACAGAAGCCTTTGCAGGCATTGGAGGCACAGGCGGTGCAAGCATGATTGTTTTTGGCACAATTGCCGGAGGCGCAGGCGCAGCCCTCACAGGAGGCAACTTTTGGCAAGGCGCAGCGACAGGATTGATTGTGAGTGGGTTGAATCACGCAATGCATCAGATGGGGCGAAATGACCCACCAAATAAGTATAAAAGGTATTTTGCAAGTAAATTAGAGGAAATTAAAAATGGATATAATGGTTTTGTTAAACCAATATTAAGATCCACTTTTAACAAAATGGAAATTATTGGTGGTACGGCTGAAGCAGTCGGGTTAATGGCTGCCCCATTTACAGATGGAGCATCATTACCACTTGCATCAATTGGTTATCAAGTTTCATTATATGGTACATTAGGTAATACTGCCTTAGATTTTATTGACGGAGATATAAATGGCGGTGTTTATAGACTTGCAAAATTTGCTTTGAGTGCGGGAATGGGTAAAGCACTTAATGCAATTCCATTTAAAACTTTTGTTAATATGGCTAACGGTTATAAAACTTTGTTAGAAACTTATGTAGTTCCAGTGATTGAGGACAGTTGGAACAAATTTAATCCACCATCAAATAAGTTAAAATTATAATTATGGAAACAATTATATCAGGTATTGGTGCTCTAATTATAATTTTGATAATTTTATTTATTTTGAAAAAATGGATTATTGATTATAAAAACAAAAATCCAATAGAGGTAAAAACTAAAGATATTAGGACATATAGTGAATTTATTCATTCTTCTATAAAATCTTTTTATTTAGGTGCTAAAATTTTATTGGGGGTATTAATTTTAAAAATAATTTATGAAATTTTGGTTTATTGTTTTTAAATCAAAAACGAACAAAACCCAGCCAACGGCTGGGTTTTGTTATTGTAAATCAAAAAAAACTACAAATTATGCGGATCAATAACTTGCAGACCAGTAATGTTTTTAAAATCAGAAATATTGCGAGAAATCACAATCAAATTATGTACAAGAGCAGTTGCAGCAATAATAGCATCGCCCAGTTTTAGTTTTTTGTATTCTCGTCGAAGATTAATGGTATGTTTGGTAACGAGTTCATCGAGTGATAATGTGGTTGCAGAGTTTACAAATTCTTCCATTGCCACTAATTTTTCAAGAACATCATTAAAACCAAGAACCTCAATTTTAGTGGCAACAGAAATTAAAAAATCAGTATCAAATAAATTTTCTACAAAATCACTGCCCTTTTCGGGCAAACGCAAAGCAGTATAATCAATAATAACGTTGCTGTCAATTAAATATCTCTTTCCCATTGGTTGCGAGTTTCTTGTAAATAAGTGTGGTATTTATCGGCTTCGTCATTGTTTAACAAACCTTTGAAATGGCGTGCAGTATTTACTTTAGTTTGCTTTTGTTCAACTAATTCTTCTTTAGCATACAAAAAAACTTCAATTTCTTTGCCAATATAATTATTGGGAATAGTCAAATGTATGTTATTGTTTTGAGGTGTAACGATGGTTCGTATCATAATTTTATTTTAAAGCGAAACGTATTCTCCACGGGTTTTAAAATCTCTAATATAAGTGTCTAGCAAATCAAAAAGCGTTTCTTTTTTGCTGTCTTCCAAAAGTTCGAGCTCTTGAATGCATTGCAAGGTTCTTTTATCAAAAGAAACACTTTTACTTTCTCCTACCAAAAAATCCAACGACACATTTAAAGCGTAAACATTTTTTTTAGCAGCATCGATTGACGGAATTGCTTCGCCTCGTTCGTATTTGCCAATCATAACCTTTGAAACATTACTTTTTTCTGCCAAATCACTTTGGAAATAAGCGTTTTTGTCTGTTGATTGCAAAATTATATTGCCTATATTCATATCTAAAAAGAGATAAAAGTTCTTGTTATTAATAGAATAGTGCAAATATAAGCAATTATAAGACACAAAAAAATCCATTAATATTTGTATGGTTCAAAACTAAAAGATACTTCTGTATCTAATGATAACATCAAGAAAAATTAAAATTTTTTTGGTATTGTGATGCTATGTTTTTCAACCCAACTTTCTAATTTCAGACTTTGCTTTTCATAGAAACTCTTTGCAGAGCGCATAATTGAACACAGTAGTGAGAGAAATTATGGTAATAATCACCATTCAATTTTAGAAATTGGTTTAAATTGATTTACTTTGTGGGCACGAAAATAAAATTAATACGT
>JANNBA010000117.1:0-2929 GCA_031384845.1 Bacteroidota bacterium | reverse complement strand
GAGAATCGAAATTAGTTTTGGATTGCTAAAGTTTTTGCGAACATCGTGACTTATATTACCCACAAATTGACCAATTTTTTTCAGAGTTTCTGCTGTGATTAGCTCAGTTGCAGATACTCCAGGTCTGTAAACCAAATCTTTGATTGCAATATCATAATTGGACTTGGCAGCATTGATAAATTTTGTCAATACAGCACCACTTCCTTTTTCGATAGATTCAAAAGTAGCGGTTATTTCAGACAAATTGTCTGCAATAGTAACAAAATCTTGAATGCCAAAATATACCCTGTAAGCGGGAGAAAGTTTTATAAGCTCATAAAAATCAGAGGTTTGAAAACCAAAATCACCAAAAAAACGATCAAAAACATCGGGCATCCAATACCAACTCGGACCCATATCAAACGTAAAACCATCCCGTTTTAGCTGTCGTGCTCGTCCACCAATACTGCTGTTTTTTTCATAAACCGAAACTTCGTGGCCACTTTGAGCCAAATAGCAAGCGGCTGATAATGCGGAAAATCCAGAACCAATAATTTTAATATTTTTTTTCATAATGTTTAACAAAAATACAAAATAATTAAACAAAAAAACTTTTTTAAAAAATAGTTATAAACAATTTACTAGTTGATTTATATCTTGAAATACTTTCATTTTAGAACTCAAATACTTGCTCTCAATAAAGGTTACCATTTGTCCGAGTAGCCAGATTTCGGTGTTTTGATTTTGAAGCAAAGACTCATTTACAGCTTTTATATATAGATTTACTTCTTCTTTATTTGGCTCAACGGTCATGTACGAAACAAAAACTAAATTGTCAAAATATTTGGTCACATGCTCTAAACTTTCTAGCGGCACGCTTTCGCCAAGATAAATTGTTTTATAACCGTTTAACAAAATCTCATAGTTCAAATACATCAAACCCAATTCGTGAATTTCGTTGAGTGGCAAGTACAAAACAAATATTTTGCTTGTGTTTGTTGGTGTTTGCGATTGAATTTTTTCGGTGTTGATGAGTAGTTTTTGTTTGATCAAATAAAAAATAAAATGTTCGTGAGCAGGAGTGATGGTGTTGGTTTGCCACAGCAGACCAATTTCGTTCATTAGTGGAATAAAAACTTCAAAAAACACCTCTCGAAAGGATTTTTTGGAAAGCAAATTGTTATAAGTTGTAAAAAAAAGACTTTGATCAAAATTCATCATTGCCATTTTGAATGCCGATATAGCGTGGTGTTTCACACTTTTTTCAGATACAATTTCGCGAACCAGCATTGGTATTTTTTCACAAGGATAGGTGGCTATTTTTGAAATTTTGTAGCCATGATTATGCAATAACGTGATATTCAATAATTTTTGTAAGCCCTCTAAATCATAATAACGAATATTGGTATCTGTTCGTTTCGGAACAAGAACATTGTATCTTTTTTCCCAAATTCTGATGGTGTGGGCCTTTATACCAGATAGATTTTCTAAATCTTTTATACTAAAAACGTTTTTTACGTTATTCATTCCATTATATTTGTTTAACAAATATAGTAATATTATTAAACAAATGATGTTTTTTATTTTTATTTTCTAAAAACTATAATTTAAACTTACAACATATTTATTCTCAAATTTGCTAAACCCCAAATCGATATTTGTTTTTTGATACGGTTTTGTAAAAATATAGGCACTACCAATCCCGATTGAAGCACCAGCTAATACATCCCACGGATCATGTTTTCTGGCGTCTATTCGAGACCATCCCACATACGAAGCCAGTAAATATGCGGGCAAACCGGCTTTCCAACCATATTTTTTTCCAATAAAAGCTGCACCAGAAAAGGCACTCGATGTATGACCAGACGGAAACGAATAATTGCCATTGTTTTCAGGACGCGGTTTGTTGACAATGTGTTTTAGAGCCTGAGAAACAAGAAGCTGTGTAGCATACACTTTTGCGAATTGCCAACCCGGTTTTCGACTGTCCTTATAGAAATAAGTAGATGCAAAAGCCGCGGCGGGAATTACCATTTGCAAAATATCGCCCGATGTCTCCACAGAAGATTGTTGGGCATTTGCAGGATTATTTTGTAAAAAAATGAAGCTCAAAAAGATAAATAATTGTTTCATAAGTTAATATATGCTATTTTTTCAGCAAAAATTTATTGTGCCTAATTGATTTGAAATATGTCGCAAAAATACAAATTTTATTCAAATTTGAGCAAAACTGTTAATTTTAAGAAATTAATCACGCTTTTGTCTAGCAACAATGACCAGTATATTGGAGCATTTTCCAAATTATTATCCTCCAAAGCGCTATTTTAAAATGACGATAAAAACCTGTCAAAACGACTCCGTTTTTTTTCTTTTTGGGCGTGCCCCTTCGGGTCGGTCTCCGGCTCCCGCTTTTTGGAGCTGGCTGAAAAACGCCAGCCCCAAAAGAGCTCCGCCATTGCCCTCACGCAAGTAGCTGCAAGACGATTTGCACTTTTGAGAAGATTATTTTTCAAAACACAATTTTGTTTATACATAAACATAATCAAAAAAAGAGGTGCAAAAACCTCTTTCAAATCTCTACAAAACTATACGATATCCCCATCGTGTTGACAGACTTGCAAACGGTGCCGTTCAACCGGAGTTTATAACATTTGTTATATTTTTTGTTGGTATTTGATGATTGCAATTCATTTTGGCTTTTCAAGGTCGAGGAAACGCTGGCTTTTAAGCGATTTTAAATATTTTTCATTGTAAAATCCTTTCTGAATTCTATAAAAATGTCGCGTGGGCTTACCTACAAATATATCAAGGGCAGTTTCCATTCTTCTTTTGGTGTTTTGGTCAAACATAGTTGTTTTATTTCATTAATCCCAAAGGGATTAAATGTGCATAGAAAATCAATTCTTCTTTTGGTGTTTTGGTCAAACATAGTTGTTTTTTTTCATTAATC
>JANNBA010000099.1:0-10288 GCA_031384845.1 Bacteroidota bacterium | reverse complement strand
GTGAGTTATTTGTTTTCATCTTCGTATTCTTTTTTAATTTTCAATGCTTTTTCTATTTCTTTTTTAGAATTTTTAGTTTTTTTGACAAAGGAAAACTAATTGTTTTAGCAAATGGTTTTCAGAAGAAAACACAGAAAACACCTAAAAAAGAAATAGAAAAAGCATTGAAAATTAAAAAAGAATACGAAGATGAAAACAAATAACTCACAAAGTCTGTCAGAATTCAAAAATGAATTTTACGGAAAAGTTGGAACCGAAAAACGTGATATTTTAGAAAAGGGTTATGAACAATTTAAACTTGGAGTAATGATTCATGAAGCAAGAATCGAAAAAGGTTTAACTCAAGAGCAACTCGCAACAAAAAGCGGAACTACCAAATCATATATTTCGAGAATCGAAAATAACATCAAAGAAGTTAGGTTTTCAACTTTACAAAAAATTGTAGAATTGGGACTTGGTGGAAAATTAGAATTAGCTATAAAGCTATAAATAAAGGCACAACAGCCAACAGCCAGCCTTTCTTCGGGCATGAAAAGCCAACAAGGTATTGCAATCATCGAATACCGACAAAAAATATTGTCCATGAGATAAACTCCGGTTGAACGGAATCGAGCTTTGCAAAAATTAGAATTTTGGACTTGATTTTAGAAATTTTTTTGAACTTTGTTATCAGTAAATAATCGAAATTTAAGCAAGCCAAATTTCGTATTTTTTTAGCCACCGGTGGTTTGAAAAACCCGTTTATCAAACCGCAAAAGAACCACTTCAACAAAAACGAAAAAAACATAAAACCCAATCTTCAAGGTTGGGTTTTATGTTTTTAATGCATCATCATAGATCATTAATCGCTCCAAAAGAAATTACGATATCTATCAGGATTGATAATTTAATAATTCTCGCAATTCTAATAAATTATCAAAATCTAATCATATCATTACATTTTCATGTAAAGATGGTAAAAAAAATTGTATGTTTTTAATAACAATTGAACCATTCAAGAATGATAAAAAATCACATCTTTTGTTTTTTTAATAATGGACTTGTTTGGTTTTCAAAAATTTATTTCACAATATAACTATCAATAATTTTATTTATTTCGTCTGTTGAAACATCAGGCTTTAAAGCAAATAATTTCATAAAAAGGGGTTGTTTATCTTGTGGAATTTGCATCACTAAATCCTTATCTTTAACAAAAATAGTTTCCCATTTGTCCCTGATTTTTTTCCACATCATTGCATTTTTTTTCCAATATTTTTGAGCAGCTATACATTTAGAATCATCCACTTTTTTATAAAAATCTATCCCTTTTTCTTTGGCCAGCAAAATATCATTTCCGTTCTCATTTCTAATAATTTTTTCGTTATCCTGATTGTGAATCCAACCATCTTTTACTATTTCGTGGGTGTTTGTGCGTTTCAAAACATTATAATCACTTCTTACAGTATATTCTCGTCTCGGCAAAGGCGCATCGGCTGTATTTGTCCAAAAATGGCGACCATCAACGTGCAACCAAGTTGCAGAACCTTCATATCTTGGACTATCATCAACTTGAAAAACCCGTTGTGTCCACTGCCCTTTCACTTCGTTTTTAGGTTTTGTTTCAAAATTCCAAGTCAAATCTTTTTTGAAATTATAAAACTTCGTGTTTTCAAATTCCCAATCTTGTCGCCAGTGTTTTACAATCATTGTATCGCCAACAATGAGCAAATGTTGCATCACAATTTTGTTTTGTTTATCCTCTACCAACGCAACCCATTCTAATCCATAATCATATTTGGTTTTAGACGGTATATACTTTTCATCTTCTATATACTGAAAGGTTTCTGCAAAATTAAATTTCACTTCAAAGCAACCACACATTGCCTTTATGGCTTTTTGGTCTTCTACTTTTTTGTTATTTTGGGCATTTCCGAATTGCCCAAATAATGTAACAACTAACACTAAAATTGATTTTCTCATTGTATTTATGTTTAATATTATTTTTGCAAATATATTATTTTTATTTAGAATGAATAAAAATAATAATTATATTTGCAAAAAAATAAATATTATGCGTTTAAAAAAAATCACATTTATACTCCTTAACATGAGTATATTTTATGCGTTTTCACAAGAAAAAAGCATACAAAATGACACGATAACCAATATCGTACTGGATGAAGTTGTAATAACTGCAACAAGAACTGAAAAAAAGTTATCCTCATTACCATTACCAGTTCAATTAATTTCAAAAGCCCAAATCAAACAATCGGGTGCTTTAAAACTGAACGATATACTCGAAGAACAAACGGGATTGATTATTGTTCCAGATTACGGAGGCGTACTTGGCGTTCAAATGCAAGGATTAGATGCGCAATACACCTTGATATTGATAGATGGTGTTCCGTTGGTTGGTCGTTCTGCAGGAACATTGGATTTAAGTAGGGTTACCGTAAACAACATCAAACAAATTGAAATCGTAAAAGGACCCTCGTCGAGTTTATATGGCTCGGAAGCACTTGGAGGGGTAATAAACATTATCACAAAAGTTCCAAAAAACAAAAAACTCAGTGGTGAATTTAATTCTCGATTAGGCACTTTTTTTACCGCCGATACTAACTTAAATTTTGAATTTGGGATAAATAAGTTGAAAATAAACGCTGCTATAAACGCATTTTCTTCGGATGGTTATGATTTGGATAAAAGCAATATAGAAAAAACTGTTTTGCCTTATAAAAACACTACCTCTCAACTGCAACTCAATTATAAATTTTCGAATAGATTGAGTTTGTTGCTATCCAATAGATATTTTAATCAAAACAGTGATATCGAAACATTTATAGGAACAAAAAGTGCATTAGGCAAAACCAAAACTAACGATTTCAACAGTCATTTAAGGCTATTCTACAATCCTAATCAAAAATTAAGTTTCATTGGTGAGTGCTATGCTACCCAATATTTTGTCAAGAATGAGATAGGATATAATGATACGAACACCACTTTAAAGAATTCTTTTTTTAAAGAAAATTTATTGCGACCAGAATTTAGAGCAAATTTTAAAACACGAAACACAGCCTATACAACGGGTTTTGGTCACAATTTCAACAACTTGGAACGGACTTATTTTTTTGAAAAGGCATTTAATAATTCGCATTACGGATTTTTACAATATGATTACAACCTAAAAGAGAAATTGAATATTTTGGCTGGTTTGCGTTATGATAAAAATTTGGCTTACGCCTCGGTATTAAGTCCAAAATTGGCAATGGATTATCAATTCAACAAGCATTTTTCGGTTCAAAGTTCAGTAGGATATGGGTTTAAAGCACCCGATTTGAGACAATTGTATTTCAATTTCGAAAATCTTGGCGTGGGTTACATAGTATTGGGCTACAATGTTGCTCCTACCCGATTGGTAGAATTAGAGTCGCAAGGGCGCATCCAAAATAGCTTGGTTGGAACCGATTTTTTTAACAATCCACTAAATCCCGAAACTAGCATTGGCTATAATTTTGGTGTCAAAAACAACTTCAAAACTGTAAAATCGTCGGTAAATATTTTTTATAACAAAGTAAAAAACCTAATAGATACAAGAGCAATTGCAAATTTAACCAACGGACAAAATATTTTTAGTTACACCAATATTGGTTCGGTTTTCACACAAGGATTAGAATTTAATTCGGCTATAAAAATCACAGAAAACTTCGAGGTCTCTGGCGGATATCAATATTTAATTGCCAAGGACAATGATGTCCTTCAAGATTTAAAAGACAAAAAAATATTTGCAAGTGACCCGATTACCTCACAATCTTTCGAACTCAAGCAGGCGGATTATTTTGGATTATTTAACCGTTCAAAACATACTGCCAATTTTAAATATTTTGTAAAAATACCAGTTTGGAATATTGACCATAATTTGCGTGCAACCTACAGAAGCAAATATGGATTGTTTGATACCAACAACAACGCTATTCTCGACAATTATGATCTATTTGCCAATGAATATGTGATTTTTGACACCTCAATAACCAAAAAAATTAAAGATACATTTGAAATACAGATTGGTGTTGACAATGTTTTAAATTTTACAGATACTCAAAATGCAACCAATTTTGCAGGAAGACAAACATATTGCAAAGTGCAATATCTATTTTAAATAACCCTAATTAAACAACAATGATTTCACTAAAATCCAAAAGAATAAGTATCATTATTCTAAATCTTGTACTCGGTATAATGCTCTTGCTTGGCGGAAAAGAAAAATTTGCCAAACCAATTCCGGCACCAACCCAAATGATAGAGCAAATTAAAAAAAGTGAGGAAGTAGCACCAAATATCGAAGTTTTGAAAATCAAAAATTACATTTTTGGCATGAAACAAACCAACTATTTTTGGCAATTTCTTGGCGCAATAGAACTTCTTGCAGGTCTTTTGCTCATCAGTCAATTGTTTTCAAAAATTGGAGCTTTTATTGCGATGCCCATTATCATAAACATTTTTCTTTTTCATGTTTTTTTAGAACCCAATGATGTAGTCGAACTTTTGCAAACATCAGGTTTGTTGGTAATCAATATTTTGCTAATTGCTTTTACTTTCAAAATCTGGAAACCATTATTAATCAACAAGAATTTTTATTAACCCTTTTAAATATTTTTCAATGAAAACTTTAAAATCAATTTTAGTAATTGCAATTTCAATTGCCTTATTTTCGTGTTCTGTAGAGGACGAAAAAACACCAACACCAACAAAAAAACCGACTGTATTGGAGGTTAAAACATTTTCAAACTTGTTTGCGCAAGCTTCTAAAGATTCGCCAAATACAGATGGAGGGTTTATAAAATTTAATTTTGCTACCAATCAAATAGTTCCTTCCGGCGACAAGTGGGATGTTGCCTTTCTAGCAACCTCAATTTTGGTAAACGGCGGTGTTGCAGCTGCAGGACAACCAGAAAGAACAGGCGTTGGAGCAGCTGCTGTTGTATCTGGAACATTTGCAAACATCACAACGGCGCCCGCAGACAATTTGTTTCATCAAGATGCGCCAAAAGCAAATGCTATTCCAACTGGCTCGGGCAATGGCTGGTACAATTATAATTCTACGACCCATGTAATTATGCCAATTGCTGGAAAGGTAATTGTTGTAAAAACCCACGATGGCAAATATGCCAAAATGGAAATTTTGAGTTACTACCAAGATGCCCCGGCCAATCCAAACTATAAATTGCCAGCAAGATATTACAAATTTAATTTTGTGTATCAACCCGATGGAACAAAAAATTTCTAATATAGCATTTAACTTTTTGTTTTAGTTAGCCAAAAACCTTCAATCAATTATTTTGAGCGAAGGTTTTTATTTTGAAATGAAAATTATATGATGCTTTGCTGGCAAAATGCTTTTGTAGAATATCGCCGGGTGATATAGAAATATTTTGGGGGTTGTTGGATTGGTGCGTACTTGGAGAGATTCGTTTGGCTCGAAGATCTAACAATAACAGTTGACAATTTAAAAGGTTTTGAAAGTCTAAAAGTCTAAATTCGCCCCGATTGCAGCGGCATCCTTTTTGTTTTTTTCGTTTCAGAAAAAAAACAAAAAGATATAGCGCAAAGCGGGACGGGTGGTGTGTGGAACGGTTGGTGTGCGCCAAAAAAAAAGAAATATGCAAAGTGTTTTTACTTTTATTTGGTTTGTGACAAAAATGAAAACTTTTTGTTATCTTTGAAAGCCACTATTTGATAAAATGAAATATCAAAGTTGATCATTATTGATCAGTTAGGTGGTGGATATAATTTTTACTTAACTTCAAAAAATGAAATTATGACAAATGCAATTAATTGGTTCGAAATTCCCGTAACAGATTTTACAAGAGCAAAAAAATTTTATGAAACACTTTTTGACGCAGAAATAATAGAAATGCCCATTCCTGACGGAAAATATGGAATGCTTCCGTGCGATATGCAAAACGGAGTTGGTGGTGGTATTGTTCAGGGTGCAGATTTTACACCATCAGATATAGGAACTATCGTTTATCTTAATGGTGGAGATGATTTGAGCCTTCCACTTTCGAGAATCGAAGGTGCAGGTGCAACAATTTTGATTCCTAAAACGGGCATCGGTGAAAACGGTTTTATGGCACATTTTATTGATACAGAGGGAAACAGGGTTGCGCTGCACTCGATGAAATAATCAAAAATGTCCTACAACCAGGAATTAGCCCAGAAAGTACGCCAAAAATTTGATGAATTTCCCAATGTTGTAGAAAAAGCAATGATGGGTGGACTCACATTTATGTATCACGACAAAATGTGTGTTGGAATTATCAAAGACGAGCTTATGTGCCGTATAGACCCCGCACTTCATGATGAATGCCTCGAAAAAGTAGGTTGTCGCACGATGGATTTTACAAAGCGACCGATGAAAGGTTTTATTATGATTGCAGAAATTGGAATGAAATCACAGGAAGATTTTGATTATTGGATCAATTTATCTTTAGATTTTAACAAACGAGCAAAATCATTCAAGAAAAAAATTAAATAATCCTTTTTCATTTGTATTTGGTTTAAATGCGCCTCAAGAATTTTATTGCTAGAGTATCGTTATTGAAGTTAGAATTTCTATTTTGAGGCAAATAGTTTGACGTCATCTTCAGAAATTTCTAAACTTCCTAGGATAATCAATCGCTCTACCACGTTGCGCAATTCTCTAATATTTCCTGTCCAATCATAAGCCTTTAGTAGTGTAATGGCTTTTGTCGAAAATTTCTTGATAGCGGTACCTTGCTCGGCAGCAATTTTTTCGGCAAAGTGCATAATCAGCAACGGAATATCATCTCGACGCTCGTTCAACGATGGAACTTTGATTAATATTACCGCTAATCTGTGGTACAAATCCTCACGAAATCGACCTTCTGCAATCTCGACTTTCAAATCTTTGTTGGTAGCTGCAACCACCCGAACATCTATTTTGATATCCTTATCTGCTCCAACTCTTGTAATCATATTTTCTTGCAGGGCTCGCAGTACTTTGGCTTGTGCCGAAAGGCTCATATCCCCAATTTCGTCCAAAAAAATAGTGCCTTTATCTGCGGCTTCAAACCTTCCGGCGCGATCTTTTATGGCAGATGTAAAGGCACCTTTGGTATGGCCAAAAAGTTCACTTTCGATTAATTCACTAGGAATAGCAGCACAATTTACTTCGATCAAAGGATATGCGGCGCGTTGGCTTTTGTCATGCAATTGATGTGCCACAAGCTCTTTTCCGGTGCCATTTGGCCCTGTAATTAAAACACGTGCTTCTGTTTGTGCGACTTTTTCGACCATCAATTTAATATGGTTTATGGCTGGGCTTTCGCCTATCATTTCGTAATTTTTGTTAACAATTTTCTTCAAAATTTTGTTTTCAACAACCAATTGTTTTTTGTCCAACGCATTCCGAACGGTGTTCAAAAGTCTATTCAAATCTGGTGGTTTTGATATATAATCAAAAGCTCCAAGACGCATTGTTTGAATCGCTGTTTCCATGTCGCCATGTCCAGATATCATCACCATCGGAATTTCGGGTTTGATCTTCTTGACGGCTTCCAGTACTTCTACACCATCCATTTTGGGCATCTTGATGTCGCATAGCACCAAATCATAGTCATTATTTTTGATTTTTTCAAATCCAATCAACCCATCTTCGGCGTCCTCGACTTGATAGTTGCTATTTTCTTCGGTCAAAATTTTGGTCAAAACCCTTCTGATAGCCGCTTCGTCTTCTATAATTAATATTTTTTGCATTGTTTAGTATTTTATCCATTTATAAAGTTCTTTGTAGGTAGTTTTTTTGCCATACATCAAAATACCAACTCGGTATATCTTGGCAGCAAACCAAACTATAATCAAGAAAGTGCTAAAAAGTATTAGTAATGAAATCGCAATTTGCCACCATGGCACTCCAAACGGAATCCGCATCATCATCACTATGGGTGAAGTGAGCGGTATCATCGAAAAAATGATGGCAATTGTGCCGTGTGGATTGTTGAGCACACTGAAAAAACCAACATAAACGCCCAACATCAGGGGTAATATAATGGGCATCAAAAACTGCTGCGAATCGGTTTCAGAGTCAACCGCAGCTCCAATTGCTGCGTAGATAGAGCTGTATAATAGATATCCTCCCACAAAATAAAGCAAAAAACAGCTTATGATTGTTGCGAATGGCAGTGTTAAAAATTCATTGAAATACAATTGGGCATTGTTCAAAAAAGCGGTTTCTTGTCCTGCAATAACCTGTGAATCAATAGCTGATGTTGCGCCTAGATGTACCCCAAAATAAACCGATAAAACAAAAAACAATAAGCCTCCAATACAAGCCCATATCATAAATTGTAAAATTCCGGCCAATGAGGTACCAATAATTTTGCCCATCATTAACGTAAAAGGTTTGACGGAGGAGATGATAATTTCGATGATACGATTTGTTTTTTCTTCGATCACGCTGCGCATTACCATATTGCCATAAATGATAATAAACATCATAATCAAATAGCCAAATGCGCCACCAATCACAATTTTGATTAAGTTGAGCCCTTTTATGGTGGCTTCGCCAGATGCTTTTTTGAGGTTGAGATTTACTTTGGCGTCTGCTTTTTCCAGCAAAATGGGGTCTATTCCCATTTTTTGATAATTGGTAATTGTAATTTTAGATGCAATAATTGATTCTATTTTGGCTACAAAATCAAGATTTGGGCTTTCGTTAGAAAGATAATCTACTGTCGATTTGAGCTGGTTGATACTATCAATTTTTGGAATCACGATAAGTCCTTCAAATTGGTTACTTACGATTTGGTCTTGCAATGTTTTGAGGTTTACGGCAGAAAAATCAAGAAATTGGTATTCCTCATAATTTTTAAAATTCTTGACCATCTGACCCGTGGCATCATGAATGGCAATTCGCTTTGTATCAGCCTTCATCGTAGCGAGATAGCCTACAAAAGTAGCCAATCCAACCATCAAAAGCGGACTCAAAAAGGTCATTACAATAAAGGATTTATTGCGCACTTTGGCAACAAATTCACGTTTTATGATCAAGGAAAGTGTACTCATTTTCTTATTATAAAAATTATCGACTTACTGTTTGTATAAATATATCGTTTACGGTTGGTATTTTCTCTACAAAATGGGTTACTTGCCCACTTTTTGTGAGCAGATATAACAACTCGTTTGAGGTTGCGGCTCCTAATTGAATTTCGAGTTTGAGATCGTTGTTCAATGATTTAAAATTTGCGGGTTTTACCATGAATTTTTGGTTCAAATCAAGCATCAATCCTTCGGTATTATTGGTAATAATGCCTACTTCAAAACTATTGGTTCTGTATTGTTTTTTGACGTCTTCGAGGCGTCCTTCGATCAATTTATTGGATTGATGTATCAGGGCAATATGGTCACATAATTCTTCGACACTCTCCATGCGATGTGTCGAAAAAATGATGGTGGAACCTTGTTTTTGAAGAGACAAAATTTCGTCTTTGATGATATTGGCATTTACGGGGTCGAAGCCAGAAAAAGGTTCGTCAAAAATCAATAATTTTGGTTTGTGTAGGACGCATACCACAAATTGTATTTTTTGTGCCATTCCTTTTGAAAGTTCTTGAATTTTTTTGTGCCACCAGCCTTGAATTTCTAATTTTTCAAACCAATATTCCAATTGTTTTTTGGCTTCGGTGTGGCTCAAACCTTTGAGTTGTGCAAGATATAGGCATTGTTCGCCTACCTTCATCGATTTGTACAGACCGCGTTCTTCTGGCAAATAGCCAATTTGTTGAACGTGTTTGGGCTGTAGTTTTTCGCCATCTAACAATATTTGTCCGCTATCGGGCATTGTTATTTGATTTATGATACGAATTAGGGATGTTTTTCCGGCGCCATTTGGACCTAAAAGACCATAAATACTACCTTTTGGAACTTGAATTGATACTTCATTTAAGGCGGTATAGGTACCGTATTGTTTGACAATTTTGTTGACAGCTAATATAGGATTCATTCAAAAATATTTGTGTAAATGTAAAAAAAATGTGGTTTGTATTTTTATTTTTTTTTGTTTAATTATAGCGTTGTTAATATTCCAATTTTTTACTTCTTTTGAATTTTTTTTGCGTGAGGGCAAAGGCGGAGCTCTTTTGGGGCTGGCGTTTTTCAGCCAGCCCCAAAAAGCGGGAGCCGGAGACCGACCCGAAGGGGCACGCCCAAAAAACGGAAAAAATCGTCAAAGAAATGTGATTTCGATGGCGATTTTTATATTCAATTTTTTTGTTTTGAGGATTTATTAAGA
>JANNBA010000038.1:0-67058 GCA_031384845.1 Bacteroidota bacterium | reverse complement strand
GCCTGGAACTGATTCTGAAGAAAGATTTGCGCCGTCTGCATAATGTCCTTCAGAATTTTCTGCAATACCAGACCGCAACATAATTCCTTCTTCAAACGGAAAATCGGCATTATTTCTTTTAAAATAACCCAAACCAATTTTGGTAGAGTGGCTTATGGCGGCCGTAGTTTCTGGCGGATTAATTGGCAAGCAGTGCGAATTGATCAATATATCTGTTACCAACTGTTTTACATTATAGGTATATGGCATTGCAGAAATTGGATTTGCTGGCGGGTTTGCTGGTATATCAAGTATGGGGTCTATCGTAACATAATTGCTTGGTTTATCTACATTTGCAATTTTAAAATTATATTTATCAATATCGGTACAAGTAGTACATAATGGATTTGGGTCTGTTGTTGTACTAAAAACGCTTACAGTATTAGCAATTGTAAATGGTTTATATTCAGATGATGGATGCAAGTTTGGAAACTGCAAAGCCGGATAATTGGGGCCAAAAGGCATTGTTACAGAAATGGCATAAGAAACCGTTTCGCCGGCTTTTAAAATACCTACAGTGTCTGCAAAAGCTCCTTCGCCAGTTTTTCCATTGCCTTGCCAACTAATATCGGTTATCGGGATTAATAAATTTTGTCCTCCTGCTGGTATCGCTGGTGCCGTTTTTGTGTAAATTGCGTCAGACGAAACCTGAAAATTCAAAGCATCACTTGGACCATAATTGGTCACAGTCAGGTTATACGTTTTTACTTTTATGTTTTCAGAAATTGGACCTGCCATACTATTATTGGCTGGAATCGCATGATAACTTAAAATAAAATTTTCGTCATTGTCTGAGATACTAGCTTTGATATCTGCATAGGATGTTGGGACATCAATATCTGTCAAATTGCTACAAAGTGAAGAATTGTATTGCAAACTGCTGAAACTTACTGTATTTACCAAATTTGAATTTTGTGCAAAATCTGTTGGAATTTTAATGACAATCGTGTAGGTAACTGTCGCTCCAACAGCCAATGAGGCAATTGTATTATTCAAATCGCCAGTGCCAATACTATTGTTTCCAGACCAAGTCATGTTTGAAAATGGAATGCCAGGCGGCAGCAGGTTTTGAACAGCTAAATTTGATGCTAATACAGGGCCAAGATTTTTTACTGTTAAAGCATAAGTTCGCGTTTGACCTGGAATAAAATTGTTAAATCCATCAGAGTTGGTCACCATAATTCCTGCTTGTGTATTAGTGTCTGAGCTAATCAAAGTGGTTGAGTTTGAGTTCCAAGTATCAGAGTTTGCAATGGTTATTACTTCAACATCTCCTGTTTTACATTCTGGGATTTTAAAAGTGATGGTGTAAGTAATAATTTCATTTTTCATCATTATCGGAATAGTATTGTTTAGATTGCTATTGCCACTTGAACCATTAGATCCTACCCAACTATATTGTGAAATTCCGGCAGGAATAGCACTACTTACAACCACATTAACCGCATTTGTTGGCCCATTATTTTGTAATGTAACCACATATACTGAAGTCTCACCTGGCATATATTGTGTCGGGATGTTTGAAGTAAAAAGGGAAATATTAGCTTGGGCCAAATCTGTATCGCGGCAAGCAGGACAAGGTGTGTTTGGATCTGGAATTGGGCTTGAAATAAAAATTTCATGGCTCAAATTTCCAGTTGTTGAAAGTGGTACTTTGGCCGTCACTGTATAGTTTATACTCGCACCAACTGCCAAAGTTGAAATCGTATTGTTAATTAATCCTGTTCCAGAAGTAGCATTTCCGGACCATGATATGTCTGTAAAGCTAGGAGATAGCATATTTGTAACAAGAACATTTTTTGCAACAGAAGGGCCGTTATTGGTTATGGTAACAGTGTAAGTAGTGGGTGAGTCAAGGGTGTAAACAATAACACCATTTGAATTTGTTACTACAATGTCAGCGTTCAAAACCGTAGTATCAATATCAATACATTGTGGGCATGATGGTGTTGGGTCTGGAGTAGGGGTTGTGATGATGATTTCATGTGTCAAATCTCCCAAAAAAGAAGCGGGAATATCTGCTGACACCGAATATGTTACGCTATATCCAACAGGCATCGATACAATTATATCGTTTATTAGCCCATTAACAGTGGTGCTGTTTTTTGTCCAAGAAACATTAGTCAATCCCGGCGAAAGCAAGTTTGAAACAACAACATTTGAGGCAACGTCTGGTCCAATGTTTGTTACGGTTACATTATAGATTGAGGTGGTGCCTGGTTGGTAAAATAGCCCACCATTAGAATTTGTAACTACTATGTTTGCGCCTATACTTGAATAATCAGTATCAATACATTGGGTACAGATTGGATTAGGATCTGGGGTATCGCTTGATACCACTACCTCGTCTGTCAAACTTCCTGTATAACCTATTGGAACTGTTAATGTAATGGTGTATGTAACAGTTTGATTTGCCAAAAGCAGAGGTATCGTATTATTCAAGGCAGTATTCGTGCCAGATGAGCCGTTACCAATCCATGAAAATGTTGATATACCCGCAGGTATTGCGTTAAAGACTTGTACATTTAGAGCGGTTGTAAATCCAATATTTTTTATATCAATAATATATGTTGATACATTTCCGGGTGTGTAATTGGTTTGATTATTTGTGTTTGTTACAACAATATCAGTCAAATTTGGATAAAAGCTGACATCAACACAATTGGCACAACTTGTATCTGGATCAAAAGTTTGACTTACGGCTGAAGCTGTATTGACAAGGTTACCCGTAAAACTTGATGGAACTTGAATCGTTATGGTATAAACCACAGACTGACCATTTTGTAACAACGGAATCAAATCACTAATGGCAGAATTGCCACTCATTCCATTTGAGGCTGTCCAAGAAAAAACACTAATACCTGTTGGAACTGCATTTGAAACTATAACATTTGTAGCATCCTGTGGCCCATTATTGGTAACCGTAACGGTATATTCTGAAGTTCCGCCCAACGAATAATTGACAATATTATCTGTGTTCGTGACTACAAGATCTGCAAGTGGTTTTAAAACATCAATGTCTATACATTGGCTACAATCCGGATAAAGATCTACTTGATTGGCTAAAGCATTTGCTTCAGTTTTCAAATCACCAACATAATTGTTTGGTACACTAATTTGAACATTATAAATTACAGAAGCACCTACTGCCAAACTAACAATTGTGTTGTCTAAAGCACCATTGCCTGAATTGGTATTTCCACTCCAGCCCATGATTGAAATACCATTTGGTAGTGGAACTGTTACATGAATGTTTGTAGCAACTTCTGGTCCATTATTTTTTACGGTTACGGTGTAGTTTTTTGTAGAACCTGTCAGATAGGTAGCTGTATTGTCTGTGTTTGTGACTTGAATATCAGCGCCTTGTATCGGAGCATCATCATCTATACACATCAAACAATCCGGAAATAGATCAACGGTATCGCTTGTGATTTTTGTTTCGTTTATTAAATGTCCTGTAAAAAACAATGGTATTTGAATCGTAATCGTATAACTAACAGATTGCCCATTATTAAGCTGCGAGATGGAATTATTAATTTTGGTATTAAAACCTGTAGCACCGTTTGAACTTGTCCATGAAAATTGTGTTATCCCAGCGGGTATTTCGTTCAAAACCCTAACATTATAAGCGTGCTCTGGCCCGTTATTGGTTACATTGACCGTATATATCACAGTAGAACCTGGAGTATAATAAACCTGATTGTTGGTGTTTTCGACAACTATATTGGCACCAACGGCCAAGATGTCGGTATCATTACAAAACGCACAAGTTTCGTCTGGGTCAACGTTGGTTGCAATAGCTGAAGCCTCATTAATTAAAACCCCACCACTAAACGAAGTTGGCACTTTCAACGTTACAATATACTCTCTGATTTTACCAACACGTAGTTTGGTTATCGTATCATTAATTTTGGCATTTATCTGACCCACTCCCTGAGGCAATTCCGAGCTAACCCATCGAAAATCATAGATTCCTGGCGGAATATTATTTACCACTTTTACATTATTTGCATCCTCTGGCCCTTTGTTCTCGACCGTTAATTTATATATCTTTTTGTCGCCAAGATTGTATGTTTTTGAAAAATCTGTGTTCGTAACAACAATATCTGCTCCTGTAACCACGTCTTTGTCTATACATCTTGAACAAGCTGTTTTCGGGTCAAAAGTTGGTGTTGTCACCACTGCTTGTGTGATTAATGGTTGTGTAATTCCTGCCGGAATCACCACTGTAATATAATAATAAACCGTTGCGCCGTTTGCTAAAGTGGCTATGTTATCAGAAATTGGAACTCCTGTGCCACTTGTTCCGTTGCTACCAATCCAATAAAAATTAGAAGCAGGAATCAAAGCAGGAATCGCATAGGCAACCTGAATTGCTGTGGCATTATTTGGCCCATTATTGGTGATTGCAAGTGTATAAACAGTAGTTGTGTTTGCCACATAAATGTTTTGCCCATTACTGTTGACAACCTCAATATCAGCAGAAGCAACGTCAATATCGATGCTTTGATTATCTGCCAAAGTTGGATCCAAAGTGCTACTTGTTACCGAAGCGGTATTGGTCAAATTATTTACAAAAGTTGTTGGAACCAGAACCCTAATCGTATAAACAATATTTTGTCCACTTTTTAAAACCGGAAAAGTATTGTTAATTCCCGAACTTCCATAGGTGCCATTACTTGCCGTCCAAGTAAAATTTGAAATTCCTGCTGGAATTGGATTTGTAAAATTCACATTTACAGCATTATTCGGGCCTTGATTTAAAACCGAAACTGTATATTCTGAAATTTCGCCCAATTGATAACCTGTCTGTGAATCACTATTCAAAACCCGCAAATCGGCAACCGCAACATCGGTATCTGTACACTGCGGGCAAAGCGGGGTTGTGTCTATGATGGTCGTGCTCGAAATAGTGGCTGCATTGATCAAATCTCCCACAAAATTTGAGGGTACAAAAAGGGTGATAGAATAAGATACCGATGCACCCACATTCAAAACGGCAATTGTATTGTCTAATGTGCTATTTGTTCCTGAAGCAGCATTCCCTGACCACGAAAATTGTGTTATTCCGGACGGAATTGGGTTTACAACACGAACATTTGTGGCATTATTTGGACCATTATTTGAAATCGTTATGGTATAAATGGCATTTGCGTTCAGCACATAATCCGTTTGTAAATCTGTGTTTACAACTTGCAAATCTGCAACTGCAACATCGGTATCTGTACACTGCGGGCAAAGCGGGGTTGTGTCTATGGTGGTGGTGCTCGAAATAGTGGCTGCATTGATCAAATCTCCAACAAAATTTGAGGGTACAAAAAGGGTGATGGAATAAGTTACCGATGCACCCACATTCAAAACGGTAATGGTATTGTCTAATGTGCTATTTGTTCCTGAAGCAGCATTCCCTGACCACGAAAATTGTGTTATTCCGGATGGAATTGGGTTTACAACACGAACATTTGTGGCATTATTCGGGCCGTTATTTGTAACCGTTACGGTATAAATGGCATTTGCGTTCAGCACATAACCCGTTTGTAAATCTGTGTTTACAACTTGCAAATCGGTTTGTCCAAAGCCCGAAATCACTCCGAAGAAAATGAAAAGTATAAGTAATAATTTTTTCATAATGAAACTAAAAAAATTGAAATTCGTAGTCAAAAAAAAGTTAAATAAATTTAAAACACCAAATATAATTATTTATCGTCAATTAGTTGTTTAAATTTGCAAAAAAAAACAGCTACTCAATGACAACCGTAATCATAAAGCCCACCCAAAATAACGCTATAATCAAGTTTGAATTTCCAGATTTCATCACTCAAAATCAAAGCTTTGAGTTCAAGAACATTGATCAAGCGAGTCAATCGCCGCTAGCGCAACAGCTTTTTTATCTTCCATTTGTAAAGAGTGTTTATATCAGCAGTAATTTTATCGCTATCGAGCGTTATAATATTGTGGAGTGGACAGATGTTCAAGATGCTGTAGCACAGCAGATCAACGATTATGTCAACCAAGGAGGCATTATCATTTTGGAAAACCCAAAAACGATCAAAAGTGCCACTACGGTTTATGGCGAGACAACGCCAAATCCAGCGGTACTAAAATTTGTAGTCAGCAAAATGCTTACCAAAACGGCTGTCGAGTATAAAAACATCGACCAAACCGAAAGCTCGCCTTTGGCACAAGAATTATTCAAATTTCCGTTTGTAAAAGAAGTTTTTATAGACGAAAACTATGTTTCTGTTACCAAATATGAAATTGCGGATTGGTCGCAAATTACGCCAGAAATTCGTAGTTTTATAAAGGAGTTTATAGAGAATGGGGGCACCGTGATAGATCAAAATTTGATTGCTCAAAACCCAAAAATCGAAAAACAACAGATTGCTAATTTTGATAATCTCGATACTACCTCACAAAAAATCATCAACATTCTTGAGGAGTATGTCAAACCTGCGGTTCAGGCGGATGGTGGTAACATCTTGTTTGACTCTTTCGATCCGGATCAAAAAAAGGTCAAAGTTATACTTCAAGGTGCTTGCAACGGCTGCCCATCTTCGACGTTTACGCTCAAAAGCGGCATCGAGAATATGCTCAAAGATATGCTACAAGACCCCGAAATTAGGGTTGAGGCGTTGAATTAAAATGGTTGTTTTTTTTGATGCTATTTTATTTTCATATTTGATATAAATCAAATTATAAATAATTTTTGAAAGTTTGGTTATTTCTTTCAAGAAAATGGTCTTTCAGCGGCTCGCGTGAGGGCAAAGGCGGAGCTCTTTTTGGGCTGGCGTTTTAGCCAGCCCAAAAAAGCGGGAGCCGGAGACCGACCCGTAGGGGCACGCCCAAAAAAGAGGGATTCTGAGGTGTTTTGATTATAGATCTTTGCGGCCAAATCTGGCAAACATTTTGTTATAGCTGTTGAAGGTTTGTGTGTTTGCTTTGTAAAATTGCTGGTCGTTGTTGCCTTCCATAATTTCTAATAGGCCACGGTATCGCTCTAGATCTGTGATGATTTCGATATATATATCGTTTTGTTGGCTGGCTTTTAGGGTGTTGTAATAGCGCAAATTTTCTTGGTATTTTTGGATGAGTTTGGTGAGTAATTCTCGTGCTTTTTGGGTTTGGTTGGTGCTATAATAGCCGCTTGCAAAGGGTTCTAATAGGGTGTAATAGCCATAGAAATCGAGTGGCATTTTGGTCATTGCCAGGTTGATCATTGTTTTGGCTTTGTCTAATTTGCCTTCGTTGACGAGTTTTTCTACAAGTCTTGCAATGTTTGTTCGATAGGTGATGCTTTCGCGTCTTGTTTCTGGATCGTGGTATATTTTTGGGCTTTGTCCGTTGCCCCAATCCCAACTGTTGATGATGTTGTACATTTTGTCGGAGTCGATTTGTCCCATATCTAATGGGCTTCCGTCTGGTGGTATTGGGGTTTTTATGGGTACTAATTTGTACACCATTCCGTCTAATTGAAGGTAGTCTTTCATCCAGAGATAGTCGTCGTCGCCAAAGCTGCCTGGGCTGAAATAGATGGGGCGTTTCCAGTTGTTGTTGGCAATGATGTCGAGCATCATAAGCCTGTTTTTGTAGAGTGCTTGTCCTTTTATTTCGACATCTATATAGGGTACGATCGAGTCGTTGTATTTTGGATCTACTACTTTGTTGGCTATGATGGTGTTTTTGTCAACGGGTATTCTAATTTTGTTGGTGGGATAAAAGTGAATTTTTTGTCCATTTTCCATATCAATCAGGGTGCGCTCGTCGTCTGTGGCGATAAATTTGATAAAGTCTTTGATGTCCCAGCGGTTTTCGGTTTTTCCGGTGTGTACGGCATAGTCCAATTTGTCGCCTACATATTGATCATGTGTGAATGAGATGGGCATTGGATCAGATTGGTATACTTTGGCTTTCATCTGGTCGATGTACCAATCTGTCATAAACAGGCTTGTGTTTACGATGCGTACATCGGTTCTTATATTTTCGACTTCTTGTGCATACCACAGCGGAAAGGTGTCATTGTCGCCAATGGTAAAGAGGATAGCGTTTGGCTCGCATGATAACAAATAGTTTTTGGCCATGGCTACGGCGGTGTATTTGTTTGATCTGTTGTGGTCGTCCCAGTTTTGGGAGGCCATCAAGATTGGTGCTGCCAATAGACACAGCCCAATGGTGATGGGTGCTGCGAGTTTGGGTTGTATATAATTTTTGAGTAAATCGTAAGCGGCATATACGCCAAATCCGATCCACATCGCAAATACATAAAACGAGCCTACGAGTGCATAATCTCGCTCTCGGGGTTCGAATGGCCGCTCGTTGAGATATATTTTGAGCACGAGTCCTGTGAACATAAATAGGGCAAATAACACATAAAAACTTTTGATATCTTTGTTAAAATGATATATCATTCCGAGTATTCCGAGCAAAAACGGCAAGAAATAATACAAATTGCGTCCTTTGTTTTGCAATACGTCTGATGGCAATTGGCTTTGCGAGCCCAATCGTGCTTCGTCTATAAAGTTGATGCCGCTTATCCAATTTCCGTTTAGGTTGTCATATTTGCCTTGCACATCGTTTTGTCGTCCTACAAAATTCCACATGAGATAGCGCCAATACATATAGCCAAATTGGTATTCTAACATAAATTTGAAGTTGTCTGCCGTAGTTGGTTTTTTGATTACGAGGTATTCACCGTATTGTTTCAAAAATTTGTTGTAGCCTTCAAGGTCTATTTCGCCATCGTCAAATGCTTTTCTAAATTCTGAAACCACGGCAAGTAGTTCTTTTTCTTCGGAATAATCTGGATTGATCGAAAATTCTAATGGCTTTGAAAAGGTCATATAGTTTTCGGCATGCTCTGTACTCCACATTCTTGGCAAAATGGTTTTTTGGCTATCATCGCTATTCTGCTCTGCGTTTTTATAATTGTTTGTAATGATGTATTGCCCGGTGTTATAATCTCGTTCATAGTTTGGTGCTTTGTCCAAATAGGGGTTTATGGAGTCTAAACCTACATAATCTTCAGAAAATTGTGGGCCATAAAAAAGCGGATTTACACCATATTGCTCGCGGTTATAATAGGCCAAAACTTCGGCGGCATCGCTTGGTTTGTTTTCGTTTATGACGGTATTGGCGTTGGCACGAATGGGCAACATCATCCAGGTAGAAAAGCCTACTAGAATAAAAAGTATGCTCAAAATCAATGTGTTAAGATGCACCATTCCTTTTTGTTTTGTAAGTTTCAAACCAAAATAAAAGAAGGCTATAAAACCCAAAACTACAATAATTGTTCCAGAATTAAAAGGGAGGTTGAAGGTGTTGACCATAAAAACCTCGCTTTTTCCAAACAAAGCCATCGTTAATGGCAGCAACAATTTGAAAATAAATAACAAAACCGAGACGACTACAATATTGGCAATAATAAAATTTTTGACAGTAATGGTTTTGTAATTTTTAAAAAAATACAAAAATCCAATAGACGGAATGGTTAGTAATGCCATAAAGTGTACCCCAAAAGAAAGTCCAATCACTAACGAAATTAGTAGCAACCATCTATCACCACGTTCGGTATTCATATCTTGCTCCCATCGCAAACCTAGCCACAAAAGCAATGTTATCAGGAGTGTTGCCATCGCATATACTTCGGCTTCGACGGCATTAAACCAAAAACTATCTGAGAATGTAAGAGCCAAAGCCCCAACAAACGAGCTGCCTAAAATGGCGATAGCGTTGTTTTTGTCAATTTGAGAAAACGATGCGACTATTTTTTTGAGCACTATTGAGGTGGACCAAAACATAAACAAAATTGCAAATGCACTCGAAAAAACAGACATCATATTGACTGTTAGCGCAATATGTTTTTCGTCGATGGCAAACATTGCAAAAAAGGCACCCATCATTTGATAAAGTGGAGCTCCAGGAGGGTGGCCCACTTCTAATTTGGCAGCCGTAGCAATATATTCGCCACAATCCCAAAAACTCATGGTTGGCTCTACAGTGAGCGAAAAAGTGATCAGCGCTACGGCAAATGTCACCCAGCCCGTTATGGTATTCCACTTATTAAAATTAAATGTAGTCATTGGTAAGAATTTTATATTTAAAATTTTTGTTGCACAAAGAAAATGTTTTTTTGGAGAAAGCAATACGTATTAACACATTTTTCAGAAAAAACCAAACAAAATCAACCCTCTAAAAGCCTAAGCATCTCGTTTTCGACCAAAACACTATCCCAAATTGCTTCAATATTATCAATTTTTAAAATTTCTTTCATGATACTATCCTGAAAATCACCGATAGCCAATGCCTCTGTATAAGGTCGGTGGCTAAAAGTTACCCTACTATAAAGTGGGGCCCATTTGTCGGGAAACTTATCTGCAAAATGTTTTTCAATCTTTTTTTGCAACAAAAAAGCTGGGTCTGCCGTTTTTGTACTCATCTCCACAAAATTTCTGTACGAAAGCTCTGCAATTGCATCTGCATTCGGTTTGCGCTCATTTTGATATTCGGCAAAAATGCGGTTCCAATCGTCGCCATATTGCTGCATTAGCTCGTTCAAAATTGTAATGTCTTCAAAACCAGCATTCATACCCTGACCATAAAAAGGCACAATCGCATGACAAGCATCACCAATCAAAGCCAATTTGTTTTCAAAAGTCCACGGAAAACACTTCATTGTAACCAAGGTACTTGTAGGGTTTTTAAAAAAATCTTCGGTCAAATCCGGAATTACGTCTATTGTATCGGGCAGGTTTTTTTCAAAAAAAGCGGCGACCTCCATTGGCGATTTCAATGAATCAAAAGAGTTTTCGCCCTGAAAAGGCATAAAAAGGGTACAGGTAAAACTACCATCAAGATTGGGTAAAGCAATTAGCATATACGCACCTCTAGGCCAGATATGAAGCGAATTTTTATCTAATTTATAGCTGCCATCAGCATTTGCAGGAATATGCAATTCTTTATATCCTGTATTTAAAAACTCCTGCGAATAGTTGAACATACTTTGACGTTGCATCCGATGCCGAATGCGCGAAAATGCACCATCTGCCCCAAAAACCATATCGTATTGATGCGCTGTCCATGCACCACGCTCGCTATCACCTATTTGCAAAGTTGCATCTGTGAGTGAAACATCCCAAATTTTTTGCTCAAACTTAAAAACTACACCAGCACTTTCGGCCAAATCGATCATTTTTCTGTTCAATACGCCACGCGAAACAGAATAAATATTTTCACCATTATTACCATATTGTTGAAATTGAAGTTTATCAACCAAATGAATCGCTCGCTTATCCATTGCAATCGCAATTTCGCGCACATGGTCGCCTACACCTGCAGCATCGAGTGCTTTCCAGCCACGGTTTGAAACTGCCAAATTAATAGAACGTCCAGAAAAATTAATTTTTCTAATATCGGTACTTCTGTCAAAAACGTGCACTTCATGACCGGCACGCTTTAAATAAATAGCCAATAACGAACCTACTAAACCTGAACCAACCACCGCAATTTTAAGAGGAATTTGCATCAAAATAATTTAAAACCCCAAAAATAAGTAATAAAAACAACAACCTTACAAAATATTGTTATTTTTTGAGCTTGGTCTTGTGGTTAGGGGTTGAAGGTTATTTTTTGTCCTACTTCGTATTTGTTGTTTTTGGCGAGCATTCCGCAGAGGTGATAGAGCAGGCGTGCGCCTACGTTGCCGTCCCAATCGTCTTGTCCGGGGGCTACTTCGACCAGATCGAAGCCGATGATTTGTTTGTTGCTGTTGGCTAATTTGCTCAACAGATAGGTGGCTTGCTCAAATGCGATTCCGCCGGGTACGGGTGTGCCGGTGTTTGGGCAATACCAGCTTTGTAGGGCGTCGATGTCAAAGCTGACTTCGACTTTTTGGGGTAGTTGTGCGATGATGTTGTCGCATTGTTGTGCCCATGTTGTGCCGGTGTATTGGGCGGCTTTTTGATCGGTATCTGTGTGAACGATGATGCGGTTTGTTTGTGCGGTATGGGCTTCTTGTTGACAAAAATCACGGATTCCGACTTGTACTATTTTTGTTATTTGATTGATTTGTAATGCGTTATACATCACTGATGCGTGTGAGTAGGTAAAGCCTTCGTAGGCGATGCGCAAGTCCATGTGGGCGTCGAGGTGTAGGATGCCAAAGTTGTCGTGTTGTATGGCTAATGCTTGGTAATAGCCTAATGGTGTGGAATGGTCGCCACCGAGTAGGGCTACTAATTTGTTTTTTTGGAGCCATTTTTGGGTTTGTTCACAGACTTGTTGGTTTAGTTTTTGGCAGGCATTGTTGATGGTTTGTTGGTTGGCTTGTAGGGTTTTGTCTTGGTTGATATCGTGTCCGTTTTCGAGTGCTTGTATGATGGGTTGTGCTAATTTTTTGAGTTTTTTGGATTCTTTTTTCCAGTTTTTGGTATGTGTGCTGTTGTCCAAATGGATTCCGAGTTTCCAGAGTTCGGGGTATTCTTGGTGGTGCAGATCCACTTGGCTTGATGCGTTTAGTATGGCTTTAGGCCCTTTTGAGGCTCCTGATCCGTAGCTAACAGTGACTTCCCACGGGACTGGTATGATGATAATTTGTGATTGGTCTGCGGTGAATGGTAGTCCAAATAGGCTTTGGTCTGCTTGCCCTGGTTGGCTTGGATCGAAGGTGTCTATTATTTGTTGTTTGGTCATGTTGTTGTTTTTAATGGTTTAGGATTCCTTGTTTTAGAATTTGTCCAAATTGGTAGATGTCTGTAAAAGAGTTGTATAGCGGCACGGGTGCGAGCCGGATAACGTTTGGTTCGCGCCAATCTACGATGACGCCGTTTTGGATGAGGTGGTCAAAGATGTATCTTCCTTTGCCGTGCAAGAGTACGGATATTTGACTTGCTCGTTGGGTTGGGTCTTCTGGTGTTATTACTTCAAAGTTGCTGTTGGTTTGGGTGGCTATTTGTTGTAATATGTGTAGCAAATAGGATGTGAGTTGGTTTCGTTTTTTGATGAGTGCTGTCATTCCTACTTGGTCAAAAATTTGGAGTGAGGATAGGTATGGTGCTAGTGTGAGTATGGGCAGGTTGCTTATTTGCCATCCATCTGCGCTTTGTATGGGGTCAAATGTTGGTGCCATTTTGAATCGGTCTTGCTTGTTGTGCCCCCACCAACCGGCAAATCTTGGTAGGTTTGGGTTGTTGTGGTGTTTTTGATGTATGAAGCAGCCGGCGGCGTTTCCGGGGCCAGAGTTCATGTATTTGTAGCTGCACCAGCAGGCAAAATCTACATTCCAATCGTGTAGTTGTAGGTTGATGTTTCCGGCGGCGTGGGCAAGATCCCAGCCTACCTTTGCGCCTTGTGCTTGTGCGGCTTGTGTGATGGTTTGTATGTCAAATACTTGTCCGGTATAGTAGTTTACGCCGCCAATGAGCACTAATGCTAGTGTATCGCCTGCTTGGTTGATGGCGTCTATGATGTCTTGTTGGTGAATGTTGTGCTCGCCTGGACGTGGTTTGATGGGTATGATGGCTTGGTTTGGGTCGAGATTGTGAAATTGGGTTTGGCTTTGCAGCAGGTATTGGTCTGATGGGAAGGCTTTTTCTTCACAGATTATTTTGTATCGTTTTTTGGTGGGTTGATAAAAGGAAACCATCATCAGGTGTAGGTTGACGGTTAGGGTGTTCATGACGGTGATTTCTAGGGGTAGTGCACCTACTATTTTGGCTAATGGTGTGGCCAATCTTTCGTGATAATCCCACCATGGTTTTTGGGCTTTGAAGTGTGCTTCGACGGCCATATTGGCCCAATCTGCCATGACTTCGTTGATGTAGTGTTGGGTTTGTTTGGGTTGTAGCCCAAGGGAGTTTCCGGTGAAGTATAGGGTATTTTTGTGGTTGTGTTGTGGAAAATAAAATTGGTCTCGCAGGTGTGCGAGTGGGTCTTGATGGTCTAACTCTTGTGCGTATTGTAGGGTGTTTTTATGGGGCATTTGTTTTATTTTTTGGTAAAGGTACTATTTTAAAATTTCCTTAATCTTGATTGGAATTGGAAAAAAACGTCAGTTGTTGTGCTACGGAGATTCGGGTAGGGATAGCAGCGGCATCCTTTTTATTTTTTTTTCTTTTTCAGAAAAAAAATAAAAAGATATAGCGGATAGCCCGGCCACCCGCCAAATTAAAAATCTTGGTAGGTGACTGGGTATTTGTTTTGGAGTATTTGGGTGAGTGGGTTTGGGTTTGCGTTTGAAAAAAATTGGTGTTTTGGGGTTAAACTACTGGCATTAAGTGTTTTGTGTTGTTTGAGAATGTTTTGGGTTTGTTTGGCAACGGCGTTTCCGGAGTCTATTATTTGTATGTTTTTGGGGATAATTTTTTGTATTTGTGGTATCAGATAGGGGTAGTGGCTGCAGCCGAGCACGAGATAATCGATGTTTTGGTCGATCATGGGTTGCAGATAGGTTTGCAAGAGTTGTGTCATGAGTGGCGAGTTGAGGTTTCCGTTTTCGATAAGTTCGACGATGCCGTGGCCTATTTGCTCTATAATTTTGGTGTCTTGGAGCATTTCGACAGATTTGTTAAAGAGTTCGCTGCTCAGGGTGCCTTGGGTGGCGAGTATTCCTATTGTTTGTGTTTTTGATTGGTTTGCGGCGGGTTTTATGGCGGGTTCTATGCCGATGAATGGGATTTTGAATTTTTGACGGAGTGTTGTGATGGCGTTTGTGGTGGCGGTATTGCAGGCAACTACGATTATTTTGGCATTGAGGTCAAGGAGTTTTTGGGTGTTTTTGATAGAGAGTGCTATGATTTGGCTTTTGGTTTTTTGTCCGTAGGGTGCGTTTTGGCTGTCTGCGAGATAAATGGTGTTTTCGTGGGGCATGAGTAGGTTGATGGCGGTCCAGATGGAGGTGCCGCCGATGCCTGAGTCGAATAGTCCGATGGGGTTTTGGTTCATGATACAAATATAAAAAAAAACTGCTCTATCCGAAATGGGATGAGCAGTTTTTTGGTAATTGGTGGTTTTGTATTAGAAACCTAATTCTTTTTTAATGTCGGCAGTAAGGTTTGGCCCGTCTGCGAGCAGCAATCCTGCACCGTTTAATACATATTGGTATCCTTTTGCTTTTCCTACTTTTTGAATGGCCGTTTTTACTTTTTCTTCGATTGGTTTCATCAAATCTGTTTCTTTGGTTTGCAATTCTTTTTGGGCTGTTTGTCCAAAGTCTTGAATGCTTTTTTCCATGTCTTGCACTTCTTTTTGACGTTCTTGATTAATTTTGTCTGTTACAGTAGTGGCTTCTGCTTCGTATTTTTTGACTTTTGCTTGGTATTCTTCGCCCATTGTTTTGTATTCGGCTTGGTAGGTTTGGCTCAATTTTTCTAATTGTTTTTGAGCTTCGAGCATGGCTGGAAATTTTGTCATAATTTCGCTTACGTCAACGTGTGCGGTTTTTGCTTGTGCGTTTGCTACTTGGTTTGCGCCTAAGAATAATACTGTTGCGATAAGTAAAGTTTTCAAATTTTTCATCATTGTGTTTAAATTTAAGTAATTAGGGGGTTAATTTTAATTGTTGTTTAATTTGTTTTTGTTTTGGCTTCTTTCTCTTTTTTGGCGGCTTCACGGTCTGCCAATATTTTTGCTTTTTTTTCTTCTAATGCTTTTTTTCGTTCTTCTAATTTTTTGGCTCTTTCTTCGGCAGCGGCTAGTTGTGCGGCTTCTCGATCTGCAATTTTTTGGGCTATTGCTGCTTTTCGGTCTTCGGCGGCTTTGGCTCGTGCATCATCTGCAGAGGTGTCTTTGGTGTCTTTTGTATCAGCTGTGGTTGGTGTTGTGCCATTTTTTGCAGCTGTCTTTTGGTCTATTAATTCTTGTCTTTTTTGTGCGGCATCGGCTTTTCGGGCTTCGGCTGCCAATTTTTTGTCTTCAATTTGTTTTTCGCGGGCGGCTTGTTTTTCTGCTTGTTTGGCGGCTTGTGCTTGTTTTTTTTCGGCCAATTCTGGATTTAATTCGTCTGCGGTTTCTTTGGCATCTTTTGCGGCTTCTTCTTTGAGTTGTTTTTTGGTCATTTGATCTCGTTTTGAAGCGCGACCTATGGTTTTGATAACTTGATCGCTGATGTCAAATTTTTTGGCTGCAAATAGCATTGTCAAGTCGGAAGATTTGTCAAATATAAAATCATATTTTTTGGCTTCCGCCAAATCCTGAACGGCATTAAACACTTGATCTTGAATGGGTTTTACAAGAGTTGCTTTTTGGGTAATCAAATCTCCTGCGGGTCCAAATCTTTTTTGTTGGTATTCGGCTATTTCTGTTTCGATATAAGTAATTGCTTCTTCTCTTTCGGCGATGAGCTCCTTGGTCAAAAGCACTTTTTCGGTGTTGAGCGCATTTCTCAATTTTGTTATTTCATTTTTTTTGGCTTCAATTTCTTGATTCCATTTTTGGGCTTTTTGTTCTAATTGGTTATTTGCTTCCGCATATTCTGGCACGCTTTGCAAAATGTATTCCATGTCGATATATCCAATTCTAATTCCCTTTCCGCCTTGAGCAATTGCTGCAATCGAGGCCGAAGCTATAAAAACGAGTGTTAAAAAATGTTTTCTCATGACTTAAAATTTATGTTAGAAAAAATCGTGCCAAAGTTAAAATTGTTGTCCGATGATAAAATGCGTTTCCCAACCGTTTGGTTGTGTTGTGCCCGGAATGGCGTCAAATCCGTGACCAAAATCGATTCCAAGAAGTCCAAATGCAGGCATAAAAACACGCAATCCAAATCCAGCAGATCTTTGCATCGCAAAGGGGTTGTATTTTTGTGGATCGTCAAACGCGGCTCCAGCTTCAAAAAAGGTAAGTGCATATATAGATGCGGCTTGTTTTAGCGTAAGCGGATAACGCAATTCCAAAGAAAATTTGTTATAAATCGTGGCGCCATTTTGGCTTCCTCTATTGTCAACAGGTGTGAGAGATTGGTTTGGATAACCACGAAGTTGCACCACTTCGCGCCCATCAAGAGCATAGTTTGCTAGACCATCACCACCAACAAAAAAGCGTTCAAATGGCACATCACCACGGGCACTATTATAGTTGCCAAGATAACCAAATTCGCCAAGCGAGCGCAAAACCAATTTGTCATAAATTTTGGTAAACCACTCGGCTTTGAATTTTATTTTATAATATTCCAACCAATTAAATTTTTGTTGATCTACTTTGGCAGGATCTGCATCGGCTTCTTGATAGGTTTCAACACGTTGATAGGTGCCTATGCTTGCGTTACTCAATTTGATATAATCGCCATTTTGAACAATTTGTCCTCCTTCTGGCGTTGGTACGTTCACTGGCAAAGCCGAGTCATACTTGAGTTTGTTTTCTTGTAAATCGCCCAATTTGCTATAGTCAACACCGTTAAACTTGGAGTAGGGCGGCGTAAATTTTGCCGAAAGGCTAAACTCTGATCCATACATTGGAAATATAGGATTTGTTCCCTTGTTGTTTCTGCTTAACCCTAATGTGTAGGCGAAATTTCGAGAAGATCCGTTTCCAAAAGTAAACAGTCCAGTATTATAATTTTTGAGGTCATAGTATTGAAAGCTAATCGCATTTGATAGCACAAAAGAGTCGTCAGGCACGCTCAATCTCTTTGCCAATCCAACCGAGACTGCCAGGATATTAAAACTTCGGTCTCTATCAACTGATCTGGTTTGAAAATTGTTCAAAAACTGCTTACTGTAAGAAAAGGAGCTACTAAAGCTTACTGGTTTTTTCCCGCCAAACCAAGGTTCAGAAAACGACAAACTATAAGTTTGATAAAAACTACTCCCTTGCAGTCTGAGAGCTACTTTTTGACCATCTCCCATCGGCAAAGGCCTATAAGCTTCTTTTTTGAACAAATTGCGTGCCGAAAAATTATTAAACGAAAGCCCTAAGGTACCAATAAAACCGCCGCCGCCATAACCACCTTGTAGTTCGATTTGGCTAGATCCTTTTTCGACAAGATTGTATTCGATATCAACAGTGCCAGCTGCAGGATCTACGTTTTTAAATTTTGGATCAATCGCTTCTGGGTCAAAAAAACCAAGTGCTCCAATTTCTCTAATTGTTCTTACCAAGTCGTCTTTGCTGTATTTTTGTCCTGGTTTGGTTCGCAATTCTCGATAAATAACCTCATCATTGGTTTTGTCATTTCCTACAACCGTAATTTTGTTGAAATAAGCAATCGGGCCTTCCATAATTCTGATTTCAAAGTCGATGCTATCATTTGCGGTTTTGGTTTCTACAGCATTGATTGTAGAAAACAGATAGCCGTTATTTTGGTATAAATTGGTAATGTCTTCTCCATCAGGCTTGCTTTTGTCTGCAATTCGTTTTTCTAACAAAACACCATTATATACATCTCCTTTTTTTACGCCTAGAATGCCGCTCAAACCTTCGTCTGTATAGACTGTATTTCCTAAAAATTTGATGTTTCCAAAATAATATTTTCTTCCTTCTTCAAGATTGATATTGATGGCAATATTGTTGTCTTTTTTGTTATAAATCACCGTATCCGAAAGGATTCTGGCATCTCGATAGCCACTTTCTTTATATTTTGAAATGACTTTTTCTAAATCTTCTTTGTATTTGTCTTTTATAAATTTTGACGCCTTCAACACCCGAAATATATTGCGCTGTTTGGTGTTTTTCATAGCTCCCAAAAGTTTTGAAGTGCTCATTTTTTGGTTGCCTGTAATAACAATTTCTTTGATTTTTACTTTGTCGCCTTTGTCTATTTTGACCAACATTTTGACAGGATTGCCTTTGCTGGTATCTGCAACAGTTGAAATGTTAACTTTAGTATTAAAAAATCCGTCTTTGCGGTATTTGTTTTCGATATAGTTTTTAGTAGTAGTAATAAGGTTTTCGTTGACGATTTTTCCTTTTACAAGGTCATTGTCTTTGATCAGGGCTTCGATTTTTCCTTTTTTGACCCCCACAAATTTTACATCACTCAATTTTGGAAATTCTGTGATCGCCAAATCAAGATAAATGCTGTCACCTTGAATTTTGTTGACATAAAAATCAATATCGCTAAAAAAGCCTAACTTTCCTAACTTTTTGATGGCGTTGCTAATTTCTTCACCAGGCACAGTGATGGTTTGTCCTTTTTCCAAACCAGTAAAAGTTACGATGGTTTGCTCGTTATAACTTACTTTGCCCAATACGGCAACGTTTGCCAAAATATATGGTTTTCCCTGATCAAAAGGAATGCGGTCTTGTGCGTTTGACTGAAAAATACTTCCAAAAAATAATAGTGCGAGGACTATTTGTATGCTTTTATTTGACACTAAATTTTTATTTAATTTGTTCACTTGTTTTTCCGAATCGTCTTTCTCTTTTTTGATAACTAATGATAGCCTCATATAAATGTTGTTCTGTAAAATCTGGCCAAAGCACCTCTGTAAAAAACAATTCGGCATAGGCAATTTGCCACAGCAAAAAATTGCTAATACGGTGTTCGCCGCTGGTTCGTATTAATAAATCTACGTCTGGTAAATTTTGCGTGTAAAGATGCTGATTTATAATTAATTCGTCAATATTGTCTATCGAAATTATATTATTTTTAACTTTATGGCTGATTTCTTTGATGGCAAACACCAATTCTTCGCGTGAGCCATAGCTTAGAGCCAGCGTAAGGGTCATTCTAGTATTGTTTTTGGTTTTGTCAATTACTTCAACCAATTTTTTTTGGGCAGAAACTGGCAATTTGCCCATATCACCAATCATATTTAGTTTGATATTATTGGTCATCAATGTTTGTAGTTCGTCTTTCAAAGCATTGATTAAGAGCTTCATGAGCGCGTCGATTTCTAATTTTGGGCGGTTCCAGTTTTCTGTAGAAAAAGCATATAACGTAAGATTTTCTATGCCCAATTTGGCACATTCTTCAACTACAATCCGACCAGATTTTGCGCCATTTTCATGACCAAAAACCCGCAAAAACCCTTGCTTTTTTGCCCATCGCCCGTTGCCGTCCATAATGATGGCAAGGTGTTTTGGTAGGTTGTCTTTATTTATTTTGCTTTCTAAATTCATTTTTATTGTGAACAATAACAGGGTTTGTTACCAAAGGTGTAGGTCAAGCTTACTCCAGAAAAAACATACCAATCATTATTATTTATATTTCCAAATTGTTGCGTTATCAAATTTTCATTTTTGGGTTTGCTACCGTCCAAATCATCTCGATAGGTGTAGCGAGCACCCACTTCTATCCCCAATATAATGCTATCCATCATTCTGGCTTTTATACCCACAATCATCGGTATAGCAACTGTACCCTGCGAGGTTTCATATTTTGTTTTACCATTTTCAAAAAACAGCCCGTTATATCGAACATAACTCACGCCGCTATAGACATAAGGTGATATTTTTCGACTTAATTCGTGCAAATTAAAGTCAAAAAAATTAAATTCTAGCCCTAAAGATAGTTCATTTAAACTATTTTCAAAACTATATCCACGTTCTTGGCGTGAAACATCTTCAGAATCCAGGTCATAAGCCTTGATTTTTGCCATTGTATAACCCAATCGCCATGCGTGCCGCGGGCTTTTATTCCATTTATAAACAAAGCCAAGTGCCAACTCATTTGGAGCGATATAAGTGGTTGGGCCAATATCGCCAATATAGTTGCTACCACCAACAAAAACGCCCACTTCGTGAATTTGGGCTTTTGTAAAGGACAGTGTCAACAAGCACAAAATAATAAAAAATGGTTTTTTCATCTTTTTGAAAATAGCGTGCAAATATAGCAATTCTGTTTGCCATTTAACAGACATTTTTGCAAATCTGCATTTTTTTTTAAATTAATCGTTTTTTTGTTTCTCAATAGTAATTTGATTACCTTTTAAACAAAAAAAACAATCATTTAGTATCGATATGTTTAGATTTGGATAAAAAACTGCTTTGATTGCAACAAAAATTTAGCCTTTTGATCAAAAATAGAAGTATATTTTTTTTCAAAACGGGTGTTTTTGGATGGGGTAATAAAAAAAAACACTATTTTAGCCATTAAATTATAAATTGTGAATTAGATGAAAAATAAATATGTTGACTTTATATCAGACGAACATTTGCTACATTGTATTGCAAATCTTCATAAAGCGTATTTAAAAGCGAATAACAATATCACAAAAAAGAACTTTTATAGCAATAAAGTTGATACAATTAAATTGACTTTTGATGCTCAATTCAACGATATAAATCAAGAAAATTTAATTCAAGCCGAAATATTACGCCAAATTGATAAGTCAATAAACAATTCTATCGGAACTTTTCACGAGCAAATTTTGGGAGGAATCAAAGGTTTTCAAGTTGGAAATTTGAGCGGTTTTGACATAAAAGCAAATGATGATAGTTTGTTTGCGGATATAAAAAACAAACATAATACGATGAATAGTAGTTCGGCAGAAAGTTTGTTCCAAAAGTTAAAAACTTATGCCGACAATTACAAACAAGCCAAATGTTATTGGGTTCAAATTCTTGCAAAAGGAAGTTTCAACGATTTATGGAAAGGCGAGATAAACGGCAAAGAATATAGCCATAGCAGGGTTTATAAAATTTCTGGCGATCAATTTTATGCTTTACTTTCGGGACAAGAAAACGCACTTTTTGAATTATACAAAGTATTGCCTTCGGTAATAAACGACTATTTGAATTCGATTGAAAAAAGCGATACAATTAAAGCAAATTCTGCTTTGGACGAAATAAAATCAGAAACTAAATCTTCAAAAAGAACAATTTTAGACCAAATTACTTTTGAAAATTACAGTTATTATTTAGGTTTCGACAAGCTATAAAAGTATTTTGCAAGAGCCGAAATTTTAAGAAATTCTCAATAAGATTTTTTGTCTTTATGAAATTATCTTTTGTGTATTCAATTTTGAAATTTTCATTTAAAAAATCAATACAAATTGTAACTGGAATTAATTGCCCTCTGCCCTTTTTTATAAACTCAATTTCTTCATCCCAATTTCTATTTGTAAATCTATTTTCTTGCTTCCAATTTTTATTTAAAACAGATTGAATCCTTTTTAATTGTCCATTTTTAATAACGCCAGATAGTTCATTTTTCATAAAAATCACTTTAATAAATTGTAGTAACTATTCAAAAAATTAACAATTGAATAACCAACTTCCTTTCCTAAATTAACAGGAACTGCGTTTCCAATTTGCTTGTATTGCTGTGCAACCGACCCATCAAACTGCCAATCATCAGGAAAAGTTTGAATTCTTGCATATTCTCGAACCGTAAACGGTCGAGTTTCTTCTGGATGACATCGTTCAGTTTGCTTTTGAGCAGGACTACAAGTCAACGTTAGACAAGGCTCATCCCAACCAATTCGCCTAGCAATTCCAGTTTTACCGCCACCAAGGTGAAAACTTCCGCCCATAAATTCTTTTTGAATTTCTAACGGTAAATCACGCCAATATCCTTTTTGTGGAACCAAATCTAAAACATCAATTTTGCTTTTTGGGTATTTTGAACCTTCAGATTTTGGAACGTTACAATCAAATAAATTGCCTTTTTTTAGCGCATCTTTTAAATTATAGATTTTTTTGTACGGCTTTGGATATTGGTATTGCAAATCTATATCTTTTCTAATTCCAACAACAATTAATCGTTCTCGCTTTTGTGGAACATTAAAATGTATTGCTTTCAAAACTTGAACAGGAACAACATTATAACCAATTTCATCAAGAATTGAAATCATTCCTTGCAAGGTTTTTCCATTTTCGTGACTTAACAATCCACGCACATTTTCGCCAATACAAATCGGCGGGTTTACTTCTTTTACGGCTCTTGCAAATTCATAAAATAAAGTGCCACGAGCATCGGCTAAACCGAGTTTTTTACCTGCATAACTAAATGCTTGGCAAGGAAAACCGCCCGTTACAACATCAACCTTATTGTGATATTCAGAAAAATCGAACGACTTTATATCGCCCTCTAAAACATTCCAATTTGGACGATTATTTCGCAAAGTTTGACAAGCCCATTTATCAATTTCGTTTAACGCAACACATTTTAAACCAGCTTTTTCCATTCCAATCGCCAAACCACCAGCGCCAGCGAACAATTCTAAAACCGTATAATCATTTTGAGGTTCAACATAATTCGAAACGGTTTCTTGATTTTCGATATCCAAAAAGTCACCAAACAAAGTATCTACATCTGATTTTCGATAAACTCGATAATTGCTCATCGGTTCACGAACCGCAGAAAGTTTTCCCTCTTTGTCCCAACGACGAAGTGTTTCTTTACTCTTTCCAATATATTCGGAGGTTTCCGAAAGTGTCAAATAATCATTCATAACCAAATTGTTTAACCTTACACAAGGGTTACAAATTTATAAAAAAAAATCAAAATCTACAAACATTTGATTAAAAAAAAAACAACCTAAAATCAATCTTTTAATTTCGTTTATCCTCGCCCCAAAGTAGTTTGTTGCGTAGGGTTTTCAAAAAAGTTTCGTCTGGAATTTCGACCATATTAATTTTGAAATTTGTTTTTTTGATCGTCAAAACCGCTTCGTTTTTTACGGATGCGATTCTCGAGTCCAAAGACACCAAATATTGTTGTTCGCGACCCGAAACCCGAAGTCTAATTTCGGTTTCGTCTGGAATAACAAGTGGTCGAGCATTAAGATTGTGTGGGGCTATTGGTGTGATTACAAGTCCATTAACGTTTGGTGTCAAGATTGGGCCGCCACAACTCATCGAATAACCTGTAGAGCCTGTTGGTGTGGCTACGATAAGTCCGTCTGCCCAATAAGAGTTCAAATATTCGCCATCAAGAAAGGTTTCTATGGTGATCATCGAGGTAGTATCTTTGCGACTTACAGTGATTTCGTTCATTGCAAAATTCAAATTACCCATGTTTTCAATTTCTGGAAAGCTACTCAAAGAAAGTAGTGTTCGTTCAGAAATAGTATATTTTTTGTCCAAAACAATTTGCAAAAATAGGGCAATGTCTTCTTTTTGAACCATCGCCAAAAAGCCCAAGCGACCAGCATTAATGCCCAAAATTGGGATTCCAGAATCCTGTACTAATGTGGCTGCACGCAAAATGGTGCCGTCGCCGCCAATGCTAATCATCATGTCGAAACTGCTGTCTAATGCGGCGGCATTTTCAAAGGTTTTATATTCTTTTTTGACCAATTGCTTGTCATACAGCATCGCCAAAAACTCGGCCTCAATTACCATTTCGACATTGTTTTGGTTAAAAAAAACAAAAATATCGCGAATAATAGGTTCGGTACTGTTTTGATAATATTGTCCGTAAATGGCTACTTTCATTGGTTTTAAATTTACTAAACGTTCAAATAATGCTCTAAATAATCGACCCGCTCTTTCAAATCTTTCAAATAATGATCGTCTTGATGCTCTGAAATAATGGTGTAGTCATATCTGCGAAAGGTTTGTATAATTTCGTTCAGATTTTCCATTGCGATTTTGATAGTGATTTGAACGCGATCTATGGTCAAATTAGATACTACTGCCCCAAAAATCTTGCCGTTGTTGCTTTCAACAATTTGAATCACTTGCCCCATTGTATAATCTAATATGGGTTTTTCTACAATAATGGTGTTGCCAAATTCTTTCAAAAATGGCATATCGCTCACAAAATGTATAAGGTCAATCAATTCATAACAGCCCAAAAAAGTGTCGTTTTGGTCTAAAACGGGTATAATATTGGTTTCGTTTTTTGAAAAAACCTCAAAAATATCTGTCCAAATTGTAGTGTTTTTAACAAAAAAATGTTCTAAATCGAAATCGCAATCTTTCAGTTTTTGAGATTCATCAAATGCCTCAATAGCTTCTAAGGAAATATTGCCTAAATAAACCCCGTTTTCTTCAACAGGAAAGTGTGAAAAATAATTTTGTTTCAAAAACAGGCTCACATCTGCTACAGTTTCAGAAAAATCTAATGGCAAAAAGCGTTTGTTTATAAAATCTGTAATGATCAACATAACTCTAAATTAATTTTGATGCAAAATAATGCTTTTTTTAAATAAAACCGATAGTTTAGTTTGTATTTTTGTGAACAATTTTTATTTTTATAAAAAAAACTACATGACAAAATTAAGCGTAAACATCAACAAAATAGCAACTTTGCGAAACGCCCGTGGCGGCAATGTGCCCAATCTATTGCAGGTTGCCCAAGATATTGAGCGCTTTGGTGCAAATGGCATCACCATTCATCCGCGTCCAGACGAGCGACATATTAGATATCAAGATGCTTTTGATCTAAAAAAAATAGTTCAAACCGAATACAATATTGAGGGCAATCCTGAGCCAAAATTTTTGGAAATGGTGCTCCAAATAAAACCCACACAAGTTACTTTGGTGCCAGATGCTATTGGCGATTTGACTTCAAATGCAGGCTGGAATACGGTCAAACATCATTCTTTTCTATCGGAGATTGTGGACGAATTAAAACGAAACCATATTAGAACTTCTATTTTTGTTGATCCAAATTTTGAGATCATCGAAGGAGCAAAAAAGATAGGTTGCGACCGTATCGAACTTTATACAGAATCGTTTGCCCATGCTTTTGCATCTGGCAACAAAGGCGGCATTGATCCATTTGTAGCAAGTGCGGTATTGGCCAATGAGCTGCAACTTGGTATCAATGCCGGGCATGATTTGAGCCTTGATAACATTCAGTTTTTTTGTCAAAATATTCCTAATTTGTTAGAAGTTTCAATAGGTCATGCACTGATTTCAGAAGCTATTTATCTTGGCTTAGACAACGTAATCAATATGTATTTGCATCGCATGAAATTGTAATATTAAAAGAAATATTACTGCAACAATTGTTGTGCTACTTTTTCGACGGCATCGATTGTGAAATCTAAATCTTCAAAACTAAGTGCATCTGTGATAAACCAAGTTTCATAGGCTGATGGGGCTATATAGACGCCACAATCGAGCAAGCCGTGAAAGAATTTTTTGAACAAAATATTGTCTCCTTTAGCAGCAGTGGCCAAATCTATGACTGGGTTTTTGTCAAAATGTACTGAAATCATTGATCCAATTTGATTAATTGTAAAATCTATATTATTGTTTTTCAATACTTTGTCAATTCCGTTTGCAAGGTAAATTGTTTTTTGATTCAATCGTTCAAACAATTCTTCGTCAGCATCAATAGCAGTTAGCATAGCCAACCCTGCTGCCATAGCGAGCGGATTTCCAGAGAGGGTTCCGGCTTGATACACCGGTCCAATTGGTGCCAAATAATCCATGATTTGTGCACGTGCGGCAAAGGCACCTACGGGCAATCCGCCACCAATAATTTTTCCAAATGTAACTATATCTGCCTGTATATCAAATAGTTGCTGTGCGCCTCCTTTTGCCAATCGAAATCCTGTCATCACTTCGTCAAATATCAAAAGGGTTCCGTTATCGGTACAAAGTTGTCGTAAGTTTTTGAGAAAATCCTGCTGTGGCAGCACACAACCCATATTTCCTGCAACTGGCTCGATAATCAAGGCTGCTATTTGATTTTTGTTGGCTTCAAAAAGCAATTTTACGCTTTCCAAATCGTTATAATTGGCCAAAAGGGTGTCTTGGGCAGTACCTGCTGTAACGCCTGGGCTGTTTGGCACCCCAAAGGTCATTGCGCCGCTGCCTGCTTGGATCAAAAAGGAGTCGGAGTGGCCATGATAACAGCCGGCAAATTTGATGATTTTGTCACGTTTTGTATAGCCTCGAGCCAATCTTATGGCGCTCATACAGGCTTCGGTACCCGAATTTACAAATCTAATTTTGTCTATATTAGGAACCATTTTTACGGCTAATTCGGCAATTTGGGTTTCTAATTCGGTGGGCATTCCAAAGGATGTTCCTGATTTTGCTTTTTGGGTAATTGCCTCTACAACAGGAGGATATGCGTGTCCAAGTAGCATGGGGCCCCATGAGTTGATATAGTCTATGAGTTGGTTGCCATCTTCGTCTATCAAGTAGGCTCCTTTGGCACTTTTTACAAAAATGGGGGTGCCACCAACAGATTTGAATGCTCGAACGGGCGAGTTTACTCCTCCTGGAATTACGTTTTGTGCCGCTACAAAAAGCTGACTACTTCTTTGATATTTCATGTTTTTGTTTTAAAAACGGATTTATTTTATTTTGATAATTTGACCAATCGAAAGGGTATCGTCTTGAAGGTTATTTAAAGATTTTAGTGTTTCGATTGTAAGGTTGAATTTTTTTGAAATCGAATAAAAAGTATCTCCTTTTTGAACTTCATATTGAGTGTCGTCGATGGCTTGTACTGCGGGTTTGTCGTTGGTTTTTATAGGTTCAAAGTTGGTGCCTAATACTTGACAATCATACTGATGCAGGTTATAGCGTTCGATATAAGAAATTAATTTTTCGGGATATTTTGGATCTGTGGCATATCCGGCGGTTTTTAGTCCGGTTGCCCAGGATTGATAGTCTCCTTTTGGAAGCAAAAAAAGCTCGGAATAGCGGCTTCTATTGGTCAAAAAAGCGGCATGATCCTTGAAAGATTCTGCTGGGTTTTGGTATTTTCTAAAACATTCATCTGGCGAATCGTCGTTGTGATTGACGGTTTCTCCTGTCCAATCTTTGTGGCATTTGATGCCAAAATGGTTGTTGGCTGTTTGTGCCAAATCGCCTCTGCCGGCTCCAGATTCTAATATGGCTTGTGCCAAAATGATACTTGCCGGAATTCCAAATTGTGTCATATTTTGCATGGCTACATCTTTGTATTGTAGCACATATCCAGATACTACTTCGTTTGCTACTGTTGTTTTTGAGGTAGATTCGATGGTTTCTGTAGATTGGTTTTTGGCAGGTATGGTTTTTTGGTTTGGTTTTTTGGTTTGGGTGATAGTTTTGTTTTTTTCGGCTGCAGATTTGGTGGTTCTTATTACAGATTGTGCAGAATTGCAGGCAATTAGCTGGCAGATAACGAGTAGAAGCGACAATTTTTTAAGCATACGTTTGAATTAAAGTTTGATTTTTTTGTTCTAATTGTTGGTTTATACCGGCAATTCCTTGCAAGCCGCCGGTGTGTATCATGAGTATTTTGGTGTTTTTTTGAAAGTATTTTTTTTCAATCATATCCAAAACGCCAAAAGCCATTTTTGCGGTATAAATGGGGTCTAAAAGGATTTGGTTTTGATCAAAAAGCTGGTTCATAAATGCTATTAATGTTGGGGTTACTTTGGCATATCCTCCAAAATGGTAGTTTTGGAGCAATTGCCAATTTGTTTTTGTGGCAAATTTAGTTATTTCTGTTGTTAAATCCTCACTTTTTAGGGCTGTAAATCCTAAAATTTTTTGGTGTGGCAGGCTGCTGTTGCATATTCCGGCAAGGGTTGTGCCTGTGCCTACGGCGCAACAAATATATTCAAAATCGGTATCGGTTGTGGTCAATATTTCTTGACAACCCTTGACGGCCAATGGATTGCTTCCGCCTTCGGGAAGGTGATAAAAGGGACCAAATTGTTGTTTTAATTGTTCTAAAAATGGGGTTGTTGTTTTTTGATTGTATTCATTTCTGGTTACAAAGTGTAGTTTCATTCCGCAGTTTTGGGCAAATGTGAGGGTTGGATTTTGTGTGGCATTGTTTGCTAATTCTTCGCCTCGAATCACGCCAATGGACTGAAAACCGTTTGTTTGTGCGGCAAAGGCTACGGCTGCAATATGGTTGGAGTATGCGCCGCCAAAGGTGAGTATTTGTTTGTGGTTTTGATTTTTGGCGGCTATGAGGTTGTATTTTAATTTTCGGTATTTGTTGCCCGATACAAATGGGTGTATCAAATCTTCTCTTTTTATAAAGACGCTTATGTTTTGGTTTTTGTCGTGATAAAAGAGTTGATTTGGAGGCTGCATTTTTGGTTTTTATTTGATAATTCAAAAGGTGTTATGAAGTCAAGTTTTTTCTGTTGGGTTTTGAAATGCTTTATAGTCAAAAATCGCCCCGACGTAGCGGCATCCTTTTTGGATTTTTCTTTTTCAGAAAAATCCAAAAAGATAAAGCGTGCGGCGGGACAGGAGGTGTGCGGGACGGGTGGTTGTGCGCCAAAAAAAACATCAAAGTTGTATTTGTCGGTCTATTTGTTGGTCGAGCGAGATGAAAGTTTCTGTTCGAGAGACGCCTTCTATGGCTTGGATTTTGGTGTTTAGAAGCTGCATCAAGTGCTGGTTGTCGCGACAAATTATTTTGATCAATATCGACCAATTGCCCGTGGTATAGTGACATTCTAATACTTCTGGAATTTTTTTGAGCTCCTTTACAGCTTCTGGATTACGAGCGGCTTTGTCGAGATAAACCCCAACAAATGCCATTGTGCTGTAGCCCAAAACCTTGTGATTGACCGTGAATTTTGAGCCCGAAATCACTTCGGAATGCTCTAATTTGCGCAATCTTTGATGTATCGCCGCCCCTGATATGCCAATTTTGCTGGCTATTTGAAGTACGGGTTTTCTTGCGTCTGCCATAAGCTCCCGCAAAATCTCTTTGTCGATACCGTCTATTTCGACGTGGATAGCATTGATTTTCATTTTTTAATCAAATGTAATTAATTACTATAATTTTGTAACAAAAAATCGAATTTAATTTTATATTTTATCCAAAAACCCCATTTCTTCTTTCAATTTTTCAAGCGTAAGCTGTTGTGATTCGCCTGTTTCTAATCGTTTTAAGGTATAAGTTTGTGGTTCATTTTGTAGCGTATTTATAGTGGCTACATAAGCAATTTGCCTCTTTTCGGCATACAAATATTGCTTGCCGATTTTGGTGTCGTCTGGATAAAATTCTACTTTTAGGCCTGCATCTCGCAGTTTTGATACCGCCATCATCGAGGCAAATTCGTGATCTTTGCCCTGATTCAAAAACAACAATTCGGTGGTGGGCAATACCGTTTTTGAAAACAAATCTAGGGCTTCTAACACCAAATAGATGCGATCTAATCCAAAAGAAATTCCAACACCGCTCATATTTTTTAGTCCAAAAATCCCAGTCAAATCGTCATATCTACCGCCGCCGCCGATCGACCCCATCGCCACACTTGGTGGTGATGATACCTCAAAAATGGCTCCTGTATAATAATTTAATCCGCGTGCTAGGGTAACATCCAAATCCAAAACGGCATTTTTCAGTCCTAATTTTGAAATATTATTGCAAATAAATTGTAATTCTTCGATCCCTTTTAATCCTTCTTTAGAGTGGGCGAGTAGGCGGCTCAAAAGTTCGATTTTTTCAAAAATACTACCTTTGAGTTCAAACAAAACTTGCGCTTTTTGGATAGATTCGTCCAAAATACCTTTGTCGAGCATCTCTTGCCGAACACCTTCAGCCCCAATTTTGTCTAATTTGTCTAGTGCCACCGTAAAATCTATCAATTTATCGGCTGCACCAATCACTTCTGCAATTCCGGCCAAAATTTTGCGGTTGTTTATTTTAATCACGACACCTTCTAGTCCTAAATCGCAAAAAACTGCGTCATAAAGCTTTATCAGTTCAACCTCTTGCCAGAGCGAATCAGACCCAACAACATCGGCATCACATTGATAAAATTCTCTAAAACGACCTTTTTGAGGACGATCCGCTCGCCACACAGGTTGCATTTGAAACCGCTTGAACGGAAACACAATATCGTTTTGATGCTGCACCACATACCGCGCAAAGGGCACTGTCAGATCATAGCGCAGCGCCTTTTCAGACACTAGCGGTGTGAGTTTTTGGCTGTTGTTTTGCGCCAAAATTTCGGGCGAAACTTTGCTCAAATAATCACCTGAATTTAAGATTTTAAAAATCAATCTATCGCCCTCTTCGCCATATTTTCCCATTAGGGTTTCACTATTTTCAAACGAGGGCGTTTCGATAGGCAAATAGCCAAAACACTCAAAATGATGTTTGATTATGCCCATAATATATTGCCGCTTTGCGACCTCAACAGCAGAAAAATCTCTTGTTCCCTTTGGTATGCTTGGTTTTTGAGCCATAATTTCAAAAAAAAAATTAACACCACAAAAATAGCCTAAAAATTACCGATTTACCACATTTTTTTTCTTTTTTTTAGGAGCACACCATTCGTTACTCAACACCACTTGTCCCGCTTCCGGCTATATCTTTTTGGATTTTCTGAAAAAGAAAATCCAAAAAAGATGCCGCCTCAATCGGGGCTATTATAGACGTCCAAACTTTTTAAAACGTTTTTGAAATAAAACCAAAAATAGTGTAGTTTTGTATCTCAAATTCAAAACTATGTTGATACCGCCCGCACTTCAACCCGGAGACACCCTCGCCATCATTGCCACAGCCCGCAAAAACATACAAGACAACCTGCAACCAACCATTCAATTATTAGAAATGTGGGGGCTAAAAATCCTCCTCGGAACCACCATCGGATTAGACCATCACCAACTTGCAGGAACAGACCAACAGCGAGCAGCAGATCTACAAAAGCAGCTTGACAACCCCAATGTTCATGCAATTTGGATTGTTCGTGGCGGATATGGCACAGTAAGAATCATCGATTTGATCGATTTTTCGAACTTTAAAAAAAAACCAAAATGGATTATTGGCTTCAGTGACGTGAGCATATTGCACTCCAAAATTAACAATTTGGGCATTGCCAGTTTGCACAGCTTTATGCCTATAAATACCCAAAGCACATCACTCCTAGCCACGCAAAGCCTTCAAAAAGCACTTTTTGGAAAACCAATTTCTTATCACATTTTGTCAAATTCCGATAACAAAATAGGGGCTACCAAAGCCAAAATTGTAGGGGGTAACCTCTCTGTAATTTGTAGCCAACTTGGCTCAAAAACACAACTCAAAACCAGAAACAAAATTCTCTTTCTCGAGGATTTGGATGAACAACTTTATCATATAGACCGTATGATAATAGCACTAAAACGAAGTGGCATGCTGCAACATCTAAAGGGGCTAATTGTTGGTCACTTTACCAGTATGCACGACAACGCCATCCCTTGGGGACAAACTGCTAATCAAATCATTGCAAGCCATTGTCAAGATTTTGATTTTCCAATATTATTTGATTTTCCCGCAGGACACATAGACGACAATAGAAGTTTGATTTTTCAAAAAACAGCTACCCTGATCGTTACAAAATCTCAATCAGAACTTAATTTTTAAAAAAAATTATCGTAAACAAAAAAACCAGCCGTTAAGACTGGTTTTTTATTTTAAAATATTTTGTAAGAAACAAATTATATAATAAACATGGCATCACCATAAGAATAAAATTTGTACCCCTCTTTTATAGCCTCTTCATAGGCAACCTTCATCAAATCGTGCCCACAAAAAGCAGAAATCATCATCAATAAAGTAGATTTTGGGGTGTGAAAGTTTGTAATCATACAATTGGCAATACTAAAATCGTGCGGCGGAAAAATAAATTTGTTGGTCCACCCATTATACGTATTTAATTTTCGAGAAGACGAAACGGCACTTTCTATAGCCCGCATCGAGGTTGTACCAACTGCACAAATTCGTTTCTTTTTTTGGATAGCATTATTCACAACATCGCAGGCTAATTGATTGATAATCAGTTCTTCTGAATCCATTTTGTGTTTAGACAAATCTTCTACCTCTACTGGATTAAAAGTACCTAGACCCACGTGAAGCGTTACTTCTGCAAGTTCAATCCCTTTTATTTCAAATCGCTTTAGCAAATGTTTTGAAAAATGTAGGCCCGCAGTTGGTGCAGCAACAGCACCTTCTTCTTTGGCATATATCGTTTGATAACGGTCTGCATCTTCAGGCGTAACCTCGCGATTGATATACTTTGGGATTGGGGTTTCGCCAAGCTCGGTTAATTTTCTACGAAACTCCTCATAAGAACCATCATACAAAAACCGAAGGGTTCGCCCACGAGAAGTGGTATTGTCTATTACTTCGGCAACCAATGAATCATCATCGCCAAAATAAAGTTTGTTTCCAATTCTTATTTTCCGTGCAGGATCTACCAAAACATCCCACAATCGCTGCTCGGCATTGAGTTCTCTCAACAAAAAAACTTCAATTCTAGCACCCGTTTTTTCTTTATTGCCATACAACCTTGCCGGAAAAACCTTGGTATTGTTTAAAATCAAAACATCGCCTTCGTCAAAATAATCTATAATGTCTTTAAACATTTTGTGCTCGATTGTTTGATTTTTACGATTAATAACCATCAAGCGAGATTCATCTCGATTTTCGGCGGGATATTCTGCAAGAAGTTCTTTTGGCAAATTGAATTGAAAATGAGATAATTTCATTGAATACTATTTTTTGGGTGACAATTGTGTAATGTTATTTCATAACCCACAATTTTGTCGCAAATATACGATTCAAACAAGGGCTTTGTCAAGTGAATTGACGTTTATTTTAAAATGTATTACATATTTACATAAAAATCCTTTGTCAAATCTACATATTTTGAAGTATAATGATGCCGAGAAATTTCGATCACAAGCGCATCATATTCGATTTGACCTTCAAAATTGCGGCAAAAATGCAAAACAGACCTTTTAATTGCCACTTGCTCGTTGCCCTTAATCCTACAAATTTTATACGGAAAAAGCTGCTCTCGAGCTGCCAAATCTATCAAAACAGCCTCCTCCAAAAACGGAATAATCACCACAAAAATACCCTCTTGAGACATCAAAACTGCTGCTCCATTCACCAATTCAGACAAAGGCAAAGCCTCAGAAAAACGTGCCAAATTGCGACGCTCATCATCCGAAAAATAATTTTCGCTAAAAAAAGGGGGATTACAAACAATCAAATCATACGCTACATCTGGATCTGCAACCAACTCGCTAAAACCTGCGTGATAACAAAATAACCTATCGCTCCAAGGCGAATTTTCAAAATTTGAAACCGCTTGTTCAAAGGCCAATTCATCAATTTCGACACCATCAATTTGTTGTGAATCAGTTCTTTGTGCTAGCATCAAAGCCACAATACCACAGCCTGTACCAATATCTAAAATCGTATTTGGAAAACGGCTTATATCAGCAAGTGCCCCCAACAAAACGCCATCTGTACCAACTTTCATTGCACAATTGCCATCCTCTACCTCAAATTTCTTGAACCGAAACATACAAATTTCTATAAATTACATCTTTTTTTTTGGGCGTGCCCTTTCAGGTCGGGCTTCCACTCCCGCTTCCCGAAAAAAATCGGGAGAGCTCCGTTCAAGCCCTCACGCAAGACGACTTTGCCAACCTACAATCAAAAAAAAACAAGACTTTAATCCAACTTATCAGTCAATTTTTTAAATACTTTTTTGGCTTCCTTTCCGTCATACAAAATACTATAAACCGCATCGATGATAGGCGTTTTGGCACCATAATTTCGGTTGAGTTCAAAAGCGCTTTTGGTGGCATAATAACCCTCTGCAACCATACTCATCTCCATCATAGCACTCTTTACAGTATAGCCTTTCCCTATCATATTGCCAAACATTCTATTGCGAGAAAACACAGAATAACCCGTTACTAACAAATCACCCAAGTAGGCCGAATTATTGATATTTCGTTTCATTTTGTGCACTTTTTTGATAAATTTTTTCATTTCTCGAATACCATTACTCATCAAAACAGATTGAAAATTATCGCCATAACCCAATCCGTGTGCCATTCCGGCAGCTATCGCATAAATATTTTTAAGCATTGCGGCATATTCTGTACCTATAATATCATCTGATATTTTGGCTTTGATATAATTTCCAGACAAACAATCGGCCACAATTTTGGCCTTTTCGGCATCGCCACACGCAATAGTAAGATAAGAAAGCCTTTCTAAAGCAACTTCTTCGGCATGACAAGGGCCAGTGATTACGCCAATATTCTCGAATGGAATTTCGTATATTTTGTTAAAATGTTCGCCAACAATCAAACTCGTCTCAGGCACAATTCCTTTGATGGCAGAAAAAATTACCTTGTTTTTGATATCCACAGTCATTTTTTTCATCTCATCATTCAAAAAAGCAGATGGAATTGCAAAAACGATATAATCTGCATAAGCAATTGCCTCATCAATATTATTGGTAAGACGCAATTTTTGAATATCAAACTCAACAGAGCTCAGATAATTAGGGTTATGATGGTGGGTTTTCAAATGGTCTATGGCATCCTGATTGCGCATATACCATGCAATTTCTGGAAGATTTACGCAAAGCATTTTGGCAATTGCTGTGGCCCAGCTACCACCACCAATTACGGCAAATTTTGGTTGATTGGTCATTTTTTACTCAAATTTTATTCAAAAGTAATCAAAAAATGGCTCCAAAACCAATTTTACACAATATAATTTTCAAAAACAATTGATTTCAATAATCAGAAACTGTATTTTTACCAACCCAAATAATGACAAATAATGATTTTAAATTCGAGTCAGTTAAATCAAATTTTGAACAGTCAATCTGCAAAAAATTTAAAAAAAATCGAAATCGAAAATGTTTCCATCAACAGTCGATTGCTTCAAAATGGTTCCAAAACTTTGTTTTTTGCCATCGTAGGGCAACATCATGATGCGCATCTATACATTAATGATTTGATTTCAAAGGGCGTTTTGTTTTTTGTGGTAGAAACCATTCCAGAAAACGCCTTACCAAATGCAACTTTTTTTGTAGTAAAAAACACTTTAATGGCTTTGCAGCTATTTGCAGGTCATTATCGCGCCCAATTTGATTTTCCCATTATTGGGATAACAGGTAGCAACGGCAAAACAATTGTAAAAGAATGGCTTAACTTTTTGTTAAGTCCTGATTTTAATATTATTAGAAGTCCAAAAAGCTATAATTCGCAGGTTGGTGTTCCGCTTTCGGTGCTAGGAATCAATCAAAATCACAATCTTGGTATTTTTGAAGCGGGCATTTCAACCATAAATGAAATGTCGTTTTTGGCCACAATATTGCGCCCAACTATTGGTGTTTTGACAAATATTGGATCCGCACACGATGCAGGATTTGATTCTGAACTTCAAAAAACAACACAAAAATTACTCTTATTTGAAAAATCGGATGTGTTAATTTGTCAAAAAAACGAAACAGTTCAGCCGTTTTTTAAAAACAAAAAAACAAAACTTTTTTCATGGAGTAATACCGATGAAACCGCTGTTTTATATATCAAAAAACAAAAAACAAAAGGCAGCGAAACCCAAATAGATTATGTTTATAATGTTCAAAATCAAACCATTAAAATACCGTTCGTTGACAAAGCTTCTATAGAAAATGCTATTTCTTGTTTGTCAATATTACTATATTTAGAATATGACCAACAAACGATTCATGCCAGAATGCAAGAGCTATTTCCGGTCGAGATGAGATTGAAACTAAAAAACGGCATACAAAATTCGACCTTGATTGATGACAGCTACTCGTCTGATTTTGAATCGCTCCAAATTGCTCTAGACTTTGTCGAAAGTCAAAAAAAACAAAACTATAAAACGGTCATTTTATCGGATATTTTTCAATCTGGATGGGCAGAAAAAGAGTTGTATCAAAAAGTGGGGCAACTGATCAAAGCCAACAAAATAGACAGAATTATTGGTATCGGTACTGAAATTTCAAATCACAAAAATCAATTTTCAAATCTATTTTGCTACCCATCTACAACAGCTTTTTTGGCGGCGATTGAAAATTTTGATTTTTCTAATCAAACCATTTTGGTAAAAGGCGCACGCAATTTTCAATTTGAAAAAATCGTTTCATTTTTGGAAGAGAAAAACCACGAAACCGTTTTGGAAATCAATCTAAATGCAATTACGCACAACCTCCATTTTTTTAGAGCAAAGCTCAAACCTACCACCAAAATAATGGTGATGGTAAAAGCATTTGGTTATGGCAGTGGTGGTTTTGAAATTGCAAAACTACTCGAGTATCAAAAAGTTGATTATCTTGGTGTGGCTTTTGCCGATGAAGGCATTCAGCTAAAAAATGCTGGAATTAAATTGCCAATAATGGTTCTGAATCCAGAAATAAGTAGTTTTGAATCTATAATCCAACACGGTTTGGAACCCGAAATTTACAGCATCAAAGGATTGACCGCTTTTTTGAAAATTGCCGCACTCAAAAAACTCAAAAATTATCCCATTCACATCAAACTCGATACTGGTATGCACAGACTTGGCTTTGACCAAAGTAATATCGAAAATTTGATCAGTATTCTTGAAATCAACCCTTTTGTTTTTGTCAAAAGTATTTTGTCACATTTGGCCACAAGCGACAATAAAACCAACAAAAGCTATGCCTTTTCTCAATTATCTCTTTTTGAAAATCAATGTACACAACTCAAAAAAGCATTGAAAATTGATCCTATATTACACATTTTGAACACCTCTGGAATTAGTAATTTTAGCGATTACCAGCTTGATATGGTGCGGCTTGGCATAGGCATTTATGGCGTTTCAAATAATCCAAAAGAGCAACTTTTGTTGGAAAACGTGAGCACCCTAAAAACCGTGATTTCGCAAATTCGACATCTAAAAAAAGGGGATTGTGTGGGTTATAACAATCAATTTAAGTCAACAAAAAACATGAAAATCGCTACTATTCCAATTGGCTATGCAGACGGAATTGCACGAAGTTGGGGCAACGAGTTGGGATTTGTGACCATAAATAATCAAAAAGCAACCATTTTGGGCAATATTTGTATGGATATGATGATGATTGATATTAGCAAAATAGATTGCAATGAAGGCGATAGCGTAGTTGTTTTTGGTATTTATCCCAACGTCAATTTTATAGCATCTCAACTCAAAACAATTCCTTATGAAATTTTGACCAATGTATCTCATCGGGTAAAACGTGTGTTTTACAGAGAATGACAAAAAAAGTGATAAAAAAAATTGTTTTAATAAAAAATTAACTATTTTCGTACTATTAAAAAACAAACATTAACTTTAAAAAAAATTAATTATGGGATTTTTCGCAGATTTTAAAGCTTCTTTGATGAAGGGTGACGTACTAAGTTTGGCAACTGCTGTAGTAATTGGTGGTGCTTTTGGAAAAATTGTTGGCTCTGCAGTCGATGATGTGATAATGCCAATTGTTGGTATTTTGACAGGTGGCGTAGATTTCACCCAAAAATTTATTGCACTTGATGGCAACACTTACGACAATTTGGCTGCCGCCAAAACCGCTGGTGCAAGCTGCTTGACCTATGGAAATTTGGTACAAGCCGTTATCAATTTTGTAATTATTTCGTTGTTTATTTTTGTAATTTTACGCGCTGCCGAAAATGCAAAAAAGAAAGAAGTTGCTGCTCCTGCTGCTCCATCTGGACCAAGTCAAGAGCAATTGCTTGCAGAAATTAGAGATTTATTGAAAAAATAATACCTATTTTTTTTTCATACAAAACCACGCCGAAAGCGTGGTTTTTTTTGTAGCCAAAACGAAATTTTTAAACCAATAATTATATTTGGTATAATTCAAATAAAAATTAAGGTTTTTTTATTGTTGTATGCCTAGATTGTAACAAAAACAGTAAATTTGTAACAAATAGCTACTATGTTTAAAATTTTCAAAGAAAACCTTAGCATTGCCATTGGCTCTGTGAAATCGCAAATGCTTCGAACCGTACTTACAGTGCTGATTATTGCAATTGGAATCACAGCATTAGTAGGCATACTTACCGTTGTAGCCTGCCTAGAAAGCAATATCAAAACCAACTTTGCTTCTATGGGTTCTAACACCTTCAATATCAATCAGTACGAATTTTCGACACAGGAGCGAGGTGGTGGCGAACGCGAGATTATCAATCCAATCATAAGTTATCCACAAGCCAAAAGTTTTAAAGAAAAATACAACTTTCCACTTTCAGAATGTTCATTATCATTTACGGCAACCTCGACGGCCGAAGTGAAATTTGAAGACAAAAAAACAGATCCAAACATTGCGGTTTTGGGCATTGATAACCAATTTGTAACCAATTCTGGATTAGAAATAGATTTGGGTAGAAACTTTAGCCCGTTTGATATTTCGAATAACAATTATGCCTGTTTGGTGGGGTCAGATTTTTTGAAAGGCATCTTCAAAAACACCCAACCTATTGGCAAAACAATTTCTATTCGAGGCGCAAAATTTAAAGTAATAGGTGTTCTCAAAGAGAAAGGTTCTACTTTTGGCAATACCCAAGATTTGCGCATTTTGATACCAATTCAGGTTGCAAGATCCTTATTTACAGCACCAAACATCAATTACCAATTGAGCGTAATGGTTCAAAAAAACGAACTTTTGGCTGCCGCAATAGACAATGCCACTACCACGATGCGCAAAATTAGAAAACTAAGCCCTGTCGAAATAAACAATTTTGGCATTATGCGAAGTGACGATTTGATCAACAAAATTTTAGAAATGACACAATATTTAGATTTTGCTGCGATTATCATCAGCATCATTACCATTTTGGGATCGTCTATTGCACTCATGAATATTATGATCGTTTCTGTTACAGAGCGCACCCGCGAAATTGGAGTGCGGAAAGCCCTAGGTGCCAAAAAAACAACCATAGCATACCAGTTTTTTATAGAGACACTGTTGGTTGGACAAATGGGCGGATTGGTTGGTATTATTTTGGGATTGTTGATAGGTTTTGCTTTGGCAACCGCAAGTGGTTTTGGTTTTGTAGTGCCGTGGGGTGCCATAATTTGGGCCGTAATCGTAAGTTTTTTGGTAGCCGTGGTTTCGGGATCCTATCCTGCTGTAAAAGCAGCAAAATTAGACCCAATTGAAGCACTTCGATATGAATAACTAACGTTTTTAATTTTTTTTAAGATGAAAAAAATATTGATAATTCTGCTGTTTTCAAATGTAATGTTGGCACAAAATCCTGTCCTAAAAGTTGTAATCGACCAAATAAAAATCCAAGACTTATTGCCCGACAAAACTGGGTACACTATATTTTATCACATTCAAAATCAATCTGATAATGATGTTTCTATGTTTCTGAACCCCAAAACCTTTATTGCAAACGCCGCCGCATCAATGACTTTGTTTCCCTATTATAAAATTTATCAAAACCGTTTGTATCAAAATCTTGACGGGCCTTTTTTTGAAAATACTGATGACGATACTTTTCAAAATAACCAAACTGCCGAACAAAATCTGGAGGCCTACTATCAAAAACAAGCGCAAAATGACATCGAAACCATCAAAAAATACAAACAAAATGGAGGCACAAGTACTGACGAAATTTGGATACTTCAAAACCAAGAAATTTTGGCTTCAAAAATGACCCTCAAAAAACAAGAAACACAACATTTTCAAATCAAAACCGTTTGGAACAAACAGCGCTATTATAAACAAGACAATATCGAATATTATCTTGACCAAAACGACTACTTTGATATCGAGCTTACGCTAGACCTCAAAAAAACCGTTTTCAAAGACAGATTAACCGAGCTCGAATATCAAGAAATTCAAGCCAATCCAAATTTTATAGAAGGTGTTTTTGTGTCAAACAAATCTAAAATTGAGTTTGTAGATTAGTACAAAATATAATTTACAACCGTGACGAAAATTGTTTCAATTTGCCTCGATTGCTTCTTGATAAAACCGTTTTTTTTATAAAAATAAAATTCAAATTAGGTTCCAAATAAAGTTCGATAGCAGATTTTATTTTTTGAATTTGAAGCAAACTTAATACTATTTCGCTTCGGTATAACAACTCAAAAGTATCTATTTTGGTTTGAATGATTACAAACTCTTTTACATTACCATCATCTTCGATAACCGCTTTTGTGATATAATAAAAAGCCAAACCAGCCGCTTTTTTTCCCGAAGGCAACACAGCAAAATCGTTTGTACGACCCGATAATCGTTTCAAAATTGGTTTTTGAGAGCTGCTTTTTGGGTCAAGAATACCAATATCGCCCAAATCGTATCTAATAAAAGGGTGTGCTTTGTTGAACAACGAAGTTACCACAATTCGGCCTTCTTTGCCATACTCAAGCACCTTATTTTGAGCATCCAAAATTTCGACAAAAATAGTTTCGGCATTCACCTGCCACTGGTTTTGAGGGTTTTCAAACGCAATCAAATCAAGCTCTGAAGCACCATATTCATTTACGACGGGCACCCCAAATTGAATTTGCATCAAAATTTTGTCCGACTCAAAAAGCATTTCAGAAGTTACAACACAAAGTTTTAGCGTTGGGCAAACACTTGTCAAAACGATATTTTTTGATTGCAAATATTTGGCAAACAGCACTATAGAGCTTGTGTAGCCGTTGATATACACAAATTTCTTTTGCCTAAATTTTGATAAAAACAACTCTAAAACGGAATCCGACAAATCAAAAACAGGAAACCGATAGCGGTGCGACAAAAAATCTTTAAACCTTTCTTTTTGATACCCAAAAAAGTCCAACGGAATACCATAAAACCGAGCTTGCAAATCTTGATTAAAGTTGATTCCAAACCACCCAAAACGGTATTGATTTGATGCCCAAGTTAGGGCGTGGCAAAATTTGTCTTTCGCAAAAAAAAAGGGTTCGCCACTTGATCCAGAAGTTTTGTTTACATACACTTTTTGTAAGGTATAATCATTAGAAAGCCTTTTGTGTAAAGGAATTTGTAAATCCTTTTTGGTCAATATTGGCAAATCTTCCCACAGATTATTTTTCAAATTTGAAGTTAGATTTTGATAAAAAAGATTGTTTTTTTGATGAAAAGCTACGATGTCTCTTTTTTGATTTTCTAAAAAAACAGCATGCTCAGCAGCACTAAAATCTTTTATTTTTTGCAAGTCGGCCTGGGCTTTCTTTATCGGAAAACCAAAAAACTGAAGTGTCAAGTCGAATAATGGCAGCATTATAAAAATTTAGCTTGTGAAGAAATCTAAAAAAGCAGCGGATGCAACACATTAGAAATAATTTTCAAAAATACATAATTTTAGCTTTTAAAAACAAAAAAAACCAAGTCTTTTAATATCTTTGCTTGATGCAATTTTCAGAAATTTTAGGTCAAGATCATATCAAATCACATTTGATCACTAGTGCCGATATAGGCAGAATACCGCACGCACAATTGTTTGTAGGGCCAGAGGGCTGTGGCACTTTGCCTATGGCAATTGCTTATGCACAGTATATTTTGTGCGCTAACACAAACACCCAAAACCAAGAAGGAAGTGCCGCCTGTAATCTAAAATTCAAATCCTTTGCACACCCAGACCTGCACTTTGCCTACCCAAATGTAACCACAGATTTGGTCAAAACAAATCCAAAAAGTATCGATTTTTTAAAACAATGGCGCACATTTTTGAAAGAAAACCCCTATGGCGGCTTTACAGAATGGAATGAAATTCTAGAAGTTCAAAACAAGCAAGGCATCATTAGAGTAGAAGACGCTAACGAAATCTGGAAATCCATGTCGCTAAAAGCCTATGAAGGCGGCTACAAAGTGATGATTATTTGGATGGCAGACAAAATGAATCGCGATGCGTCAAACAAAATCCTGAAGCTACTAGAAGAACCCACAGACAAAAGCCTATTTATATTAATCACAGAAAACGAAGAAGCCCTTTTGCCTACCATAAAATCGCGCTGTCAGGTACTGCATTTCAATGGATTAAGCAGCGTTTGTATAGAAAAAGCTTTGGTAGAAAACCACGATGTTGAAACCAAATTGGCCAAAAAAATCGCACACCAATCTCAAGGAAATTTCAACAAAGCCCTGTATTTGATGCGCACAGACAGCGAAACAGATTTTTTTGAAAAATGCTATGTCGATTGGGTTCGAGCGGCATTTCGTGCCAAAGGAAACGCCGCCGCAATACACGAATTAATCTCGTGGAGCGAACAAATTGCAGGATTAGGACGAGAAACCCAAAAACAGTTTTTGGAGTTCTGTATCAATATGTTTCGACAAGCACTGCTGTTGCATTATGAAGCCCCGACGCTAGTCTATTTTGACCCAACCGTCGAAAAATTTGAACTCAAAAACCTAGCCCCATTTGTAAATGGCAATAATATTCACGGCATTTTTGACGAAATTTCCGACGCAATGTATCATATCGAGCGCAACGGAAATGCCAAAATTATTTTGACAGATTTGTCTATAAAACTAACCCGTTTAATCCATAAAAAATAAAAATATGTTCAACATTGCCGCAATCTTGGTACTCCTGCTTTTGGCCGCTACTTTTGTTCAATCTGGTTATGACAAAACGATGTATTGGAACGATAATCTATCATGGCTAAAGGCACATTTTGAAAATTCGCCCATCAAAAATAAAGTCCCTCAAGCGTTGTTTTTGATTTTGATTTTAGAACTCATAAGCTCTATTTTGTGCATTTCGGGCTGCATACAACTCCTAGTCAATAACGGCAGAACACTAGGTTTGTACGGCGGAATATCCTCGTGTATTACGCTAATTTTTTTGCTTATCGGCCAGCGAATGGCCAAGGATTATGACGGCGCAAGAACCATAGTAATCTATTTTATCCCCGCAATTTTGGCCGTATATTGGCTAAGCTAAAAAACCATCAATAACCAAAAAAAACCCTGCTCTCCTTTTTTTTTGAAGCACACCACCCCGTCTCGCACACCACCCGTCCCGCTTTCGGCTATATCTTTTTGGATTTTCTGAAAAAGAAAATCCAAAAAGGATACCGCCTCAATCGGGGCTATCATACACTAATATCATCTCGAAGACATTCCCCAAAAACCAATCCGATCAAAACACACTAGAAAGCCTATAACATTTGGCTCTTTGCACTGAAAACCTTTCAAACCGACAACTCATAAAAATTTAAAAAACAAACCTTTCTCCAACAAAAAAGTTGATAACTATTTTAAAAAAAATAGACCCAACTAAATGTTTTCTTGCCTATTTTTGTAAAATGAAATTAAAAAGTTTACACCATAGCACAGCATTAGAATTTTTTTTTCCAGACCATACCACAACAATAGAATTGCCCTATATAGACGCAGGTATTAGCGCAGGATTTCCATCGCCAGCAGATGATTTTATAGCCCTTTCGATAGATTTGAACAAAGAAATAATCAAAAATAAAGACACCACCTTTTTTGCAAAAGTAAAAGGAAACTCGATGAAGAACGCCGATATTCACGATGGCGATTTGCTGGTTATCGACAGAAGCTTGACACCACAAAACAACAAAATAGCAGTTTGTCAAATAGATGGAGAGTTTACAGTAAAACGAATCAAAATCGAGAAAGACGTGATATGGCTCATCGCCGAAAACGAAGATTATAAACCTATAAAAGTAACTCCCGAAAACGATTTTATGATTTGGGGAATTGTAACCACTGCCATAAAAACCTTTTAGCCATATCCCAAAAATATGTTTGCATTAGTCGATTGCAATAATTTTTATGCCTCCTGTCAGCGCGCATTTGAACCGCACTTGCGCAACAAGCCCGTTGTAGTGCTCTCCAACAATGATGGCTGCGTAATCGCACGCTCAAACGAAGCCAAGGCTTTGGGCATTCCTATGGGAGCAGCCGCATTTGAATACAAAGCCGTATTTGAGACCAATAAAGTTTGTGTTTTTTCCTCAAATTATGCCCTTTATGGTGATATGAGTGCCAGAGTGATGAATATTTTGGCACGCTACTCGCCAGAAATAGAAGTCTATAGCATCGACGAAGCTTTTTTGAAATTTAGCGGTTTTGAGCTTTTTGATTTACAAAAAATAGGATTAGAAATGCAAAAAACCGTTACAAAAGGAACCGGAATTCCCGTTAGTATTGGATTTGCTGCTACAAAATCCCTAGCAAAAGTAGCCAATAAAATCGCCAAAAAATTTCCAGACAAAACACAAAGTGTCTATACCATAGACACCGAAGAAAAAAGAATAAAAGCCTTGAAATGGACAAAAATCGAAGATGTTTGGGGTATTGGGCGCAAACATGCCAAACGATTACATGCCAAAAACATCTTGAATGCCTATCAATTCTCGCTGCTTTCAGACCAGTGGGTGCGTGCCGAGATGAGCGTCGTGGGGCTGCGACTCAAGCACGAGCTAGAAGGAAAACCAACTTTGGATATAGAACATCCAAAAAGCAAAAAAGCAATTGCAACAACACGCTCTTTTGAAAAACCGTTTACAAAACTAACGGATATAAAAGAGCGTGTAGCAACCTTTACGGCATCCTGCTCAGAAAAATTACGCAAACAAAACAGCCATTGCAATATGATTATGGTTTTTGTACAAACCAACTATTTTCGTAAAGACCAGCCACAATACAGCCGGAGCATTGTTCTCAAAACTGATTTTCCTACAAACTCAACAATCGAGCTCAATCACTATGCACAAATTGGTTTGAAAGCTATTTTTAGAGAAGGATACCATTATAAAAAAGCAGGGGTTATTGTGATGGGATTAACCCCAAATAGCCAAACACAGTTGTCGCTATTTGAAACTTCAAACCCAAAACACCAACCCTTGATGGGCGTTATCGACAAAATGAATAAAAGCTATGGAAACAACAAAATAAAATTTGCAACACAATCCATAGGACGGCAATGGAAAATGAAACAAGAAAAATTGTCACCCTGCTATACGACAAAAATACGCGATATTATCACAATAACCGTTTGACAAACACAATATCCATTGGCTATAAACCCAAAATTTCAAAATAATGACCAACAAAACAGATCTTTTTTTTGACCTCGATCACACCCTATGGGATTTTGACAGAAACTCTCATATCGCCTTTGAAACTATTTTTGAAAAAGAATTTCCAAAATGCAACATTGCCCATTTTATGACCGCCTATATTCCCATAAATCAAGCTTGCTGGAAACTATATCAAAACAATGAAATCACACACAATCAACTAAGATACAACAGATTGAAACAATCTTTTGATGCAGTAAACTGGAAAGTTACAGATCTAAAAATTGATCAAATCGCTACCAAATATATCGAGTTACTACCTAGAAGCAACCACCTTTTTGAGGGAGCAATAGACACTTTGGATTATTTATTTTTGCATTATAATCTTCATATTATTACCAATGGATTTGAACAAGTACAACAGCAAAAAATAGAGAATTCTGGCTTGCACAAATATTTTAAAACCATAACCAACTCTGAAATGGCAGGTCAAAAAAAACCAAGCCCAATCATATATCAATATGCCCTTTCACAAGCCAAAACCAACAAACATAATGCCGTAATGATTGGGGATTGCATCGATGCAGACATCAAGGGAGCCATAAGTTTTGGAATAGATGCTATTTTTTTCAATCCAAATAAGCAACCCATAGATATCGAAGTTGTTCAAATTGAGACTTTATTAGCACTTAAAAATATTTTTTAATAATCATAACGATTCTTCCAACGGTTTTTCAAAAAATCCCTTGTTCCGTTTTCTCGAGTATTTTCGCCGGGATTATACAAAACTGTCCCAGAAATAGCCTCTGGCAAAAACGATTGATCTACAAAATTGTGTTCAAAATCGTGCGAATACAAATAAGTCTCGCCATAGCCCAACTCTTTCATCAATGATGTAGGCGCATTGCGAAGTGCAAGCGGCACAGGCAAATCTCCAGTTTGTTTGACCAATTTTTGTGCTGCAGCAATCGCAAGATAACTCGAATTGCTTTTGGGCGAAGTAGCCAAATAAACCGCACATTGGCTCAAAATAATCCTACTTTCGGGATAACCAATCATAGCAACAGCCTGAAAGGTGTTGTTTGCGATCACAAAAGCCGTTGGATTTGCATTGCCAATATCTTCGCTCGACAAAATGAGCATTCTACGTGCAATAAACTTCACATCCTCGCCGCCTTCAATCATCCTGGCAAGCCAATATACCGCAGCATTTGGGTCGCTACCTCGAATAGATTTGATAAAAGCCGATACAATATCATAATGCTGCTCGCCAGATTTGTCATACAAAACCGTATTTTGTTGCACCAATTTCAAAACTGTATCGTTCAAAATCTGAACTACATCACCCGGAGTTGCATTGATCACAAGTTCAAAAATATTCAACAACTTGCGCCCATCACCACCAGAAAGCCGCAACAACGCCTCGGTTTCTATCAACTCAATTTGTTTTTTTTTCAAAATAACATCAACGGTCATTGCACGTTGCAACAATAATTCTAAATCTACTTTTGAAAAAGCCTCCAAAACATAGACCTGACAGCGCGACAACAATGCCGGAATAACCTCAAAACTTGGGTTCTCGGTCGTAGCGCCAATCAACGTTACCCAGCCCTTTTCTACCGCCGCCAATAACGAATCTTGTTGTGATTTGCTAAAGCGGTGAATCTCATCGATAAACAATATGGGGTTTTTTGCTGTAAACATGCCGCCGCTTGCCTTGGCCTTTTCGATCACCTCGCGAACTGCCGCAACCCCAGAGTTTATGGCACTCAAACCATAAAACGGGCGTCCAGATTTTTGTGCAATCAACTGCGCCAAAGTCGTCTTGCCAGTACCTGGAGGTCCCCACAAAATCAAACTTGGCACAATGCCACGCTCAATTTGTTGGGTCAACGAGCCTTTTGGCCCTACCAAGTGCAACTGACTGATATAATCTTCTAAACACTGCGGCCTAATGCGCTCTGCCAACGGAATTTCCATAAAGCTAAATTACAACATTTTTTTTCTTTTTTGAAAGGCAATCAAAATCATACCTGCAATGCCGTTTAAAATTATAAAATAGGCAGTACGCTATTTCTATAATTTCATTTTTTTTGCCAAATCTATCGGAATACCAGCCTTGTTTACCATAAAAGCAGTGGTTTTTAGGCTCACAAAATTTTTGGTTACATACAAAAATCCCTTGTAATCATTAGTAGCTCCCCACGAATTTTTGACAACATAGTAAGGTTTTCCATTTTGATCTTTGGCTATACCTACAATGTGCATACCATGATCATCAGTAGTTTGATAATTGTCAAAATTGGCCTGACGCAACTCGGGCGTAATATCCAATTCTGGTTTTGGACCATTAAAAAGGGTTTCTTTTTCGTCTGCGGTCATTTCGTCAAATTTTTTGGTTGCTATATATGCCACACCATTTTTCCAGCTAAAAGTTTTTTCGCTCACATCTGTAGCCCACGCCACAGTAAAACCATTTTGCAAAGCATGATCAATAATATCTGTAATATCGTTCATTTTTACATTATAAACTTGTCCAAAAGACCAATTATCTGGCACCATCATCATTGTTTTTTCATAATACGGATGATCCGTAAGAGAAGATATTTCTATATAATCATCTGCATTAAGACCTACAACTTCTTTGGCAAAAGTTTGTGGTGTGTAGCTTTTTCCCTTAAAATCAAAAGTTTCTGGCACAGTACCCAAATAGGAATCTATAACAGCGGCATAGGCTTTTTGCCAATTAGGTGTCAGTTCGCCGTTTGGGTTTTTGACCACCGCAGCAAGCAGCGCTTCAGTTAAAGCAGCCATTTCTGAAAATTTATTTTTGTTTGTACCATAATTCAATCCCGTATATACAGATTGTGGCACGGCACCATATTTTTTGAGCATATCAGTTACATCGTGAAGCGCACCACCATCACCAAGGGCAAGACTTCCGTGCATTCTGACATAGTTTTTGCCCTTTTCGATATAGGCATTTCTTGCAGAAAAAATTTGTGACAATTCTACCGGCTCTTTGCCCAAACGAATCATTTCAGACTCCAAAAAAGAATTGGTGCAATAGCTCCAACAAGTGCCTGAAGAACCTTGGTTTTTGACTGTAGTAGTAGCCAAATTAATAATTTCCGAAAATTGAAAACTCTCCTTGCTTTTTTCGCTTGCATTAACTTTGAGCGAATTGACCAAAATATCCTGTGCCAAAACACCATCCATTACCATCAAAAAACTGCAAATCAATATAAATCTGGGCGCAATTGCTATCATAATTATGTTTTTTATAAAATTTATATTACAAAAATAAGCTAAAAAACCAATTCGTGTAGTGATAATGTTATGTTTTTTATGAAAATCACAAAAAAATTACTCAAAATGAAGTTATTGTTTAAAAAAAAGAATCAAAAACAACACTATTTTTTATATTTGCAAAATAAGATCCCAAATATGAAAACCTTACTGTCAAAATTTGAAAACAAAGCTCCCGAAATTATTTTCAATTGGAAAGATACAGAAACTGATGCCGAAGGCTGGACTGTGATTAACTCCTTGCGTGGTGGAGCTGCAGGCGGCGGAACTCGGATGCGTAAAGGACTAGATATCAACGAGGTGCTTTCTTTGGCCAAAACAATGGAAGTCAAATTTACGGTTTCTGGACCTGCTATTGGTGGCGCAAAATCTGGAATCAATTTTGACCCAACAGATCCTCGAAAAAAAGGAGTTTTGCAAAGATGGTACAAGGCGGTTTCTCCATTATTAAAAAGCTATTATGGTACTGGTGGCGACCTTAATGTTGACGAAATTCATGAAGTAATTCCAATGACAGAGGAATGTGGGGTTTGGCATCCACAAGAAGGTGTTTTCAACGGCCATTTTAAACCCACCGATGCAGACAAAATTAATAGAATTGGACAGCTTCGACAGGGAGTTGTGAAAGTGATAGAAAACCCAAAATTTTCGCCAGATGTTACCCAAAAATATACTATCGCAGATATGATTACGGGCTATGGCGTTGCACAAGCGGTTCGCCATTATTATACTATATATGGCGGCGATCTAGTTGGAAAAAAAGCAATTGTTCAGGGTTTTGGAAACGTGGGTGCTGCGGCAGCATTTTATTTGTCTGAAATGGGTATAAAAATTGTGGGTATTATAGATCGTGACGGAGGCGTTTTGAACCAAGATGGTTTTTTGTTTGATGAAATAAAAACTTTTTTCTTACACAAAAACGGCAACAAATTAGTAGCCCCAAATATGATGTCGTTTGAAGAAATAAACCAACAAATATGGTCAGTTGGGGCACACATATTTGCACCTTGCGCCGCCTCAAGACTTGTAACACAGCCCCAAATCGAACAACTTATTGCAGCAGGTCTCGAAGTGATTTCGTGCGGAGCCAATGTGCCATTTGCGGATACAGCTATATTTTTTGGCCCAATTATGGAGCAAGTAGATAACCAAATAAGCTTGATTCCCGATTTTATTTCCAATTGTGGCATGGCACGCGTTTTTGCTTATTTTATGGAAAAAAAGGTGCTTATGACCGATGAGTCAATTTTTGAAGATACTTCGCAAATAATCAAAAAAGCCATTCAAAGCGCCTATGACATTAGTGCTTCTAAAACGAACATCAGTGCAACTGCCTTCGAAATTGCCCTAAAACAATTGGTTTAGGGTAAAAAAACGGCAAATATATAATATCGATTGACTTTTTAAAATAAAAAACAGGTGATTATTGCTGTCAATAATTATTTCGGAACCAAATTTTCATCCATTCTCGTTTTAAAATCAAAAAAACAACTTGCTCTGAAAGCGAAATCAAATCAGACCCATCTAATTTTTTGACCGCATCCTCTGGAACATCAATGATATAAAGCAGGTTTAAATATTCCGTAAATTTGTGTGTGATAAGTTGGTGAATTTTGTGTTGCATTTGCAGTTTGAGCTCCTCAGGTACAAGTGTTATTGGCAGGTCGATGGGCTCGTTGCTTAGGTTGAAATCTTTGTTAATTTGTGCTATTAATTTGGAGTACAAAAAATCCTTTTGGGCTTCGATTAGTAATAAATCTACAGATTGTGGGGCTACAAACATTTTTTTGGGTTTAGAATTCAAAATAATACCAAAATACAATTATACTTTTCTGCCCATCAAATTTTCGCCAAAGGATTGCAAAATCTCCTTTTTTTCGATCTCGATATTGATTTTAGCAAGCGTTTCAAATGCTTTCAAGGTATATTCTTGAATGGCTTTTTGGGTGGCACTTGCTGCGCCTGTTGCTTCAAAAATGGCTTTCACGGCTTCAATCTTAGCCTCATTTTCAGTAAGATGAATCGAAAAAAGTTGCTGTAATTGTGATTTTTGAATTGGGTTTGCAAATTCAATTGCTTTTAGATAAAGATACGTTTTCTTGTTTTCGATAATGTCGCCGCCAACTTGCTTTCCAAATGTTTTTGGATTGCCAAAAGCGTCCAAAAAATCGTCTTGAAGTTGAAAGGCAAGACCTAAATTGAGCCCAAAATCATACACTAAATCAGCATTTTGCGTCGTTGTTTGGGCTACAATTGCGCCCATTTTCATGGCGGCAGCCACCAATACTGCGGTTTTGCATTCGATCATTTTTAGATACTCTGAAATCAAAACATCGTCACGAATTTCAAAATCAACATCCCATTGTTGACCTTCGCAAACTTCGATAGCCGTTTTTCCAAAAAGCTTGGCTAGAGACTGAAATACAGTAGCTTCATATTTTTCAAAATATTGATACGCCATAATCAACATTGCATCTCCAGACAAAATAGCGGTATTTGTGTTCCATTTTTCGTGCACGGTTTGGTTGCCTCGACGAAGGGGCGCATCATCCATAATATCGTCGTGAACTAACGAAAAGTTATGAAAAACTTCTATCGCTAATGCCGCCGGAAGCGCTTTTTGATAATTGCAGTCAAAAATTTCTGCCGTCATTAGTGTTAAAACAGGTCGAATGCGTTTGCCTCCCAAAGTCAAAATATAGGCAATTGGGTCATAGAGATTTTTGGGCTCTTTTGTGCGGCATTCATCCTCCAAATAATTGGATATAAATTCTTGATATTGGTATATACTGTGCATTTTTTTTGGTAAGTAAGCCTCTTTACAGCCTTGATTTTGTAGCAAAAATAGCAGATTTTATATTAACTATCGTTTTTTTTTAAATAAAAAAATAAAAAACTTTGGAAACTATTTTGGTATTAAAAGTTTCCAAACTATCTTTGCACTGTTTTTTAATATTATGAAAGATAAAATTGTTTCAAAAGCGAGTTCTATGTTCTTAAAATTAGGTTTTAAGAGTGTTACTATGGACGATATTGCCACCGAAATGGGTATTTCTAAAAAAACCATTTACAAGTTTTTTGACAACAAAGAGTTGCTAATCGCTGCGGCATCGGCCACTATTCATACAGAAGTGCATCAGATTATTGCAGATATTGTAGCGCAAAACTTTAATGCCATTGCTGAAAATTTTGAAATCAGAAAAATGTTTAAAGAAATGTTTAAAGCATCCGAAACATCCCCAATATACCAACTAAGAAAACACTATCCTTCTATTTATGAAGAAGTTATAAACCGAGAAACTAGCGAATGCAACAAGATTTTTTTTCAAAATATTCAAAAAGGGATTGTCCAAAAACTCTACCGCAAAGATTTGAATATAGATACTTGTGTTCGGTTTTATTATGCCTTAATTTTTAGCATCAACGGAAGTGTTGTGTCCGAAAAAGAAGTTTTACAACTAGAATTAGAAGCATTAGAATACCATACGCGCGCCATGGCAACTCCAAAAGGAATTCAAGAACTCGAAAATCAATTAGCAAACCCAAACATATAATGAAGAATATTTTTTTTATCGGACTTTTGGCATTTAGTACCGCCACTTTTGCCCAAAAAACAGCAACAATAGCATCCTATAATTTGCAACAAGCAATAGACTATGCGCTTCAAAACAACTATAAGTCGATTAATGCGGTGCGTGATATTGAAGCTTCAAAACAAAAAAAGTGGGAAACCACCGCAACAGGATTGCCCCAAATCAATGGGGGATTGGATTATCAAAATTATTTGAAACAGCCCATTATTCTGGCTGATTTTAATAACGATGGTGTTAATGAAGAATTTGTTTTTGGTACCAAACAAAACTTTAAAGCAAGTGGCACTTTGAGCCAATTGATTTTTGACGGTTCGTATATTGTAGCGCTTCAAGCCTCAAAAGTGTATTTGCAAATTTATGAAAATGCAAAGAAAAAAACCGATGCGGACATCAAAGAAACGCTAACAACAGCTTATGGAAATGTACTTTTGGCAGAAGAGAGCATCAAAATATTGGAGCAAAACAAGCTTATTCTTGAAAAAAATTATAACGAAGTGAGTCAAATTTATAAAAACGGACTTGCCGAAGAGGAGAGTGTAGAGCAAATTGCCATTACGCTAGCCACCGTAAAAAACAGCTTGAATAACGTAATCCGTCTTCGCGAAATTGCAATCAAAATGCTCAAAATTAATATGGGATTGGCAATAGAAACCGAAATAAAATTGACTGAAAATTTGGAAAATTTAGCTAAAACCAATCTTGAAAACGGAATGAATAGCACTTCATTTGAGGTAACAAATAATATAGATTATCAAATCATGAGCAGCTTGGTAACTCAAAAAAAACTGTTCCTAAAATTAGAAAAAAGCAAAGCTTTGCCTACACTTTCAACTTTTTTGAATTATGGTGTTACGGCAAATTATGACACGTTCAACTTTCTAAACACCAACCAAAAATGGTTTGGATCCTCTGTATTTGGAGCCAGTTTGAGCATTCCAATTTTCAGTAGTTTTGGTAGAAATGCCAAAACAGCCCAAGCCAAAATCGCCTATGAGCAAGCCCAAACCCAACAGCTTGAAACCGAACAATTGATCAAGCTACAGTTTGAAAAATGCAAAAGCGATTTTGAGTTTAGTACAGAAGAATTTGCCACTGCAAAAAGTAATTTGAAACTTGCAGAGCGAATCGAAAACAAACAACAAATTAAATTTAAAGAAGGACTTTCGACCAGTTTTGAATTTAGCGAAGCACAACGACAATTGTATGCTACCCAACAAAATTATTTGCAATCAATGGTAAATGTTGTCAACAAAAGAGCCGCTTTGGAACGGGTAATCAATCCATAAAAACAAAAAATTATATCCAAAAAACAAAAAAATTAATACAAACCATTATGAAAAAAATTTTCCTATTTTCTACTATTTCGATATTGTTTTTTGCTTGCGCAAAAAAAGAAAGCGGCAATCTTGATACATTATTGGCGTCTAAAAATCTCGAAAACATCAAAGCCAAACGTGATTTATTGGAAGCAGATTTGACCAAAATCGATGCCGCATTAGCAACACTAGAAGTCAAGAAAACAGAAGAAATCCTGGTTGCAGTAGTTACTGCAAAAGACACTGTTTTTAATCATTTTTTGGAGGTGCAAGGCAGTATCAATACCAAAGAAAATATATTGGTGCAGCCAGAAATGCCAGGTACTTTGGTGTCATTGAATGTAAAATCTGGTCAAAGGGTTGGCAAAGGACAAATTTTGGGTCGTACAGATGATGGCGGTATGAGTCAGCAATTGGCACAAATAGAGAACCAATACAACCTTGCCAAAACCACTTTTGAAAGACAAAAAAATCTTTGGAATCAAAAAATTGGTTCGGAAATGCAATTTTTGCAAGCACAAACTCAAATGATTGGTGCCGAGAAGCAAGTGCTTCAAATGAAAGCGCAGTTGTCTAAAACGCTTATCAGAGCACCATTTGCGGGAGTTATAGACGAAGTTTTTGTAGAGCGAGGACAAGTAGTAGCCCCAAGCATGCAAGGATTGATGCGTATTGTCAACTTGTCTAATATGTATGTAAGTGCATCTATACCAGAAACTTATATTGGAAAACTAAAGGTTGGTACACTCGTGAATGTAGCTTTGTCTAGTTTGGGCAAAACCTATAAAGGTCGTGTGCGACAAATTGGAAACAACATCAACCCAAACAATAGGAGCTTTGGAATCGAAGTTGCCGTGCCAAATCCCGAAAATTTGTTGCGTCCAAATCAGGTTGCCAAGTTACAAATTGTAGATTACACCAACAATAAAGCAATTACAGTGCCTTCAAATGCAGTTTTGACCAATGCAGACGGATCAAAATTTGTGTATTTGGTAGAAAGCGGCAACGAAAAAATGGGCATTGCCAAAAAAACGACTGTAACTATTGGTCAATCGGCCAATAACGTGAGCGAAATTTTGAGTGGTATAGAAGCTACGGATGTCGTGATTATCGAAGGTTTGAACACCGTTTCTGAAGGTGCAAAAATAAAATTTTAGAAAAATTTGGTTATTAGAAAAACGTCATTTTTGCCGAAAAGGTTTGAAAATGCTTATTTAAATTTATAAATTAAAAATAATGTTACACAAAAACAAAGATTTTAGCATATCAAGTTGGGCGGTCGATAACCGAATTACCGTTTATATACTGACTTTTATTATCATCGTGATGGGTACTATGGCGTATATCAATATGCCTCGTGAGGATTTTCCGGAGATTTTGGAAAATAAAATTTATGTTTCGACCATTTTTCCGGGTAATGCCGCAGAAGATGTAGAAAAATTGGTTATCAAACCCCTTGAAGATCAGTTTAAAAACATTTCAGGCGTTACAAAAGTTACTTCAAGTTCGTTTCAAGATTACGGAATGATTATAGTTGAGTTTGAACAAAAAGTGAGTATCGAGGAGGCAAAAGTACGCATCAAAGACAAGGTTGATATGTCTAAAGCCAAAACTGATTGGCCCAATTTGGACAATGGTGGCAAGGTAGAGCCAAGTGTTTTTAACCTCAATATTTCTGAAGAAGTTCCAATTTTAAACATTAATTTAAAAGGAAATTATACCACGCAGCAGCTCAAAAAGTATGGCGAATACTTGCAAGATGAGATAGAGAATGTTTCGGAGGTAAAAAAAGTAGATATTTTGGGTGTTGATGATCGCGAGGTCGAAATTGCAATCGATGTTTTTAAAATGAGCGCAGCGCAGGTTGGTTTTGACGATATTCAAAATGCCGTAAAATATGAAAATATGACCCTTTCTGGGGGAAATTTGGTAACACAAGGGTCTAGAAATAATATAAGAATTGTTGGCGAAATATCGAACCCTGCTGATTTAAACAACATTATTGTCAAATCGTTTGGTGGAAATGTGTATCTTAAAGATATTGCTACGGTAAGTTTCAAAGAAAAAGAAAAAACGACATTTGCTAGAGAAAGTGGGCAAGAAGTGGTGATGTTGAATGTGAAGAAGCGTGCAGGGCAAAACATGATTTCGGCTATCAATCAAGTGAAAGAAATTATAAAAAAAGCCCAAGAGAATGTGCTCCCAAAAGATTTGGATATCAAAATGACAAACGACCAATCGAGTAGGGTAGAGCATCAGGTAAACGAGCTTTCTAATCATATTATTTTTGGGATTATATTGGTTATGATTGTGCTCATGTTTACGATGGGTTTGCGCAATTCGTTATTTGTAGGTGCTGCGATTCCGCTTTCTATGTTGATGGCTTTTGCTATTTTGTCTGCATTTGGTTTTACGCTCAATACGATGGTGCTTTTTGGATTGGTGATGGGATTGGGGCTATTGGTAGATGACGGTATTGTTGTTGTGGACAACGTTTTTGCCAATATGCGCAAAGGAATGAACAAAATTGAGGCGTCAAAAATTGGGATTGGCGAGATTGCATGGCCTGTGATTTCATCTACAGCAACCACATTAGCAGCGTTTATTCCGCTGGCATTGTGGCCGGGTACTGTGGGCAAATTTATGATCTATTTTCCAATCACTTTATCTTGCGTATTGGGTGCGTCACTGTTTGTGGCGATGATTATAAATGCCGCTATGACTGGTGGTTTTATGGACACCGAAGACAGAAATATTAGTAAAAAAGCACTCAAAAAATATACAATTATTTTTGTAGTATCGGGATTGTTGTTCACGATTCCGGGCAATTTGACCAATACCGTTTGGATGAAAGCTATTGGGCATTTGATTATCCTTTCGTTAGGGTTTATGTGGTTGTATCATTTTTTTATTTATAAATGGACTCAGGATTTTCAGCATAGTTTTTTTCCAAAATTAGAAAACAAATACCAAGTTTTTTTAGGAAAAATTCTTACTACCAAGAGAGCCGTCTCGGCTTTGATTTTGATTGTTGCTCTATTGATTTTCTCAGTCGTTTTGTTAGGGTTTTTTCCAAGAAACGTATTATTTTTTCCAAATAATATTCCAAATCAAGCTATTGTTTACATTGAATTTCCGCAGGGAACGGATATTTCAAAAACCAATGATGCGACTCTTTTTGTAGAAAAGCAAGTGATTGATATTATGAAAAAATATGTCGAAAACAACGATAATTATTTGTCAGAAAGCATCGTTTCGCAAGTAGGCTCTGGTGCTGGCAATCCAAATATTGATGCTGGAAACCAATCTGAATCGCCGTATAAAGGCAAAGTGACAGTAAATTTTACAGAATTTAATTACCGCAAAGGTGTTGATACCAACTTGATTATCGAGGCTATCAGAGCCAAAGTAAAAGCGTTTCCAGGCGTGAAAATCACGGTCGAAAAAGACAATGCGGGTCCGCCATCTGGATATCCAATTAGTTTGCAACTTTCGGGCACAGATTATGATCAAATGTTGGTAGAGGCCAATAAGGTGATTACTTTTATAAACTCGAAAAACATTTCGGGCATCGAAAAATTGAATATCGATGTTAATAAAGAAACCCCAGAATTGGAAATGAAAATAGATCGAGTAAATGCGGGTAGCTTGGGTGCCACGACAGGACAAGTTGGGTTTACGATGCGAAGAGCAATCTATGGACAGGAAATTTCTAAATATAAGGAGGGCAAAGACGATTATGATATTGTAATGCGATTGCAGGAAGATCAACGCAAAAACGAGAGTGTCTTATTCAATCAGCCGGTTACTTTTCGAAACCAAAATAATGGTCAGATTATTCAGGTGCCGGTATCTGCATTGGCTACAACCGAAAAAAAATATACTTTTAACCAAATCAAGCGCAAAAATTCAAAGCGTGTGATGACGGTATATTCTAATGTTTTGACGGGTGCTAATGGCGATGCAATAAGCAAGCAGATCGAAAATGCTTTGGTAACTTCCAATTATAAAATGGCTGGCGATATCACCTATTCTTTTTCTGGCGAGCAGGAGCAGCAAAAAAAGGATTCGAGCTTTTTGTTTGGGGCTTTGCTTTTGGCACTGGCAAGTATCACGATTATTATTGTGTTGCAGTTTAACTCGATTTCAAAAACATTGGTGATTATGTTCACGGTTTTGTTGAGTTTTTCGGGTGTTTTTTATGGCTATGTATTTGCTTCCATGGATTTTGTGATTTTGATGACCATGATGGGAATTATTGCATTGTCTGGAATTGTGGTGAAAAACGGGATCGTTTTGATGGACTTTTTTGTGCTTTTGATGGATGCAAAAGTGAGTCAAAATAACCAAAAATCCCACGATGACCTTTCTATTGACGAAATAAAGGATGTCATTATCAAATCTGGAAAATCACGTTTGCGTCCTGTTTTGCTGACGGCACTAACGGCTGTTTTGGGGCTTATTCCGCTGGCGATTGGTTTGAATTTTGACTTTTTTGGATTGGTTACTAACTTAAATCCTCATTTGTATATTGGTGGCGACAACGTTGTTTTTTGGGGCCCTTTGGCTTGGACTATTATTTTTGGACTTACGTATGCTACGGTTTTGACGCTTGTTATGGTTCCGGTGATGTTTTTCTTGGTCAAAAAAATGAAATATTATTTGCGAAAATAGGAGGCTTTACAGTTTATGATTGATGAGGTTAAGGGGTATTTTATGGTTTCTATTTCATGATTTTAAATTTGAATAACGCTTTGCAGAATGGGAGCACTTTCCTACAGTAATGACAAATTTCAGTTTGATGATTTGCTATTGATGCTATTGTGCTATTCATTGTATTGTATGCTATCGGAATGCTCTAGATTTTTTGTATTGAAAAGTATAAAAGTCTAGAATAGCCCCGATTGCAGCGGCATCCTTTTTATTTTTTCTTTTTCAGAAAAAATAAAAAGATATAGCGAAAAGCGGGACGGGTGGTGTGCGAGAGAGGGTGGTGTGCTCCCGAAAAAAAGAAAAATTTAGTTGTTTTTTGGCAAAAATATTTCTGCAATCATGCAGCGTGCGCTTCCGCCACCACAGGCTTCGATGGTGTCAAGGTTGCTGCTGATGATGGTGACGTGCTCTTCTATTTGTGCGATTTGTTTTTTGGTGAGGCTTTGGTGTGCGGCGGTGCTCATCACCAGATAGCGGCGGTCGTTGCTGCCTTTGAGCTCGAGCATGTTGCCAGCAAAGTTGTTGATTTGTGCTTCGGTGAGGCTGATGATTTCTTTGCCGTCGGCTTTGAGAGAGTCGATGACCATTTTTCGTTCTTTTTTGTCGTCTATGCTTTCTGGACAAATCACCGCAAATGTATCGCCGATGCTCATCATCACGTTGGTATGATAAATGAGTTTTCGCTCGTTGTTGATGGTTTGATAGGCCTCGAATATGATGGGTGCGTATTCAAAATCTTCGCAAAATTCGATAAATAGTTCTTCGTCTGCACGTGGCGACAGGGCGCAATAAGCTTTTTGGTTTTCGCGATCTAGGATGATGCTTCCGGTGCCTTCGAGATAAAAATGGTCTTCTTCGGCCGAGGTATAGTCCATAATGTCATTGACTTGAAAGCCGTTGTCTTCGAGCAGGTCGAGTATTTCTTCGCGGCGTTCGAGGCGGCGGTTTTCGGCAAACATGGGGTATAACACGACGTCGCCATTTTCGTGAAAGGAGATCCAATTGTTTGGAAAAACAGAATCTGGGGTATCTGGGCTTTGGGTGTCATCGACTACGGTCACGTCTATGCCTACGGTGCGCAATTTTTTGACAAAAGTGTCAAATTCTTGTTGGGCTTTTGTGTTTACGGTTTCGGGCGATAGGTTGTCGAGCACTTTTTGATAATAGTTGTTGACGGCGGTTTGCTCGTTCATTCTAAAGGCTACTGGGCGTATCATCAACACGCTGTTTGTGGTTTGGTTCATCATGTTATTTTTCGCGGATTAGGGGTAGGGTTGAGCAGCGCAAAAGGCCTTCTTGCTTGGCTATTTCGGCATAGGGAATGGTCTCTACGGTAAAGCCGTTTTGGTCGAGCCATTGGTGGAGTCTAGTAAATTTTTGTTCGATTACCACAATTTCGGGCGAGATCGAAAAAACGTTTGAATTCATGTCATACATCTCGTCGCGGCTGAGATAAAAGAGGTTTTCTTTACCAATTAGGTTGACCAAAAACATATAATCGGCTTCTTCTCTGAAGCCATTTTTGTAGATGATTCCTTTGTTTGTGCCTATGGGTTGAAAGCAGCAATCGAGGTGTAGTGCATTGTCGTGGGCTTCGATTTTCGATTTTACGAGGTCAAAGGCTTTGACGATTTTGTTCGGAAAAAGCTTTTGTATGTAGGCTACGCCTTGCAGATTTGTTCTGGCGGTGATATAGTCTTTGTAGTCGCTGCCTTTGTAGGTGCCAATAAATATGTAGTCGTTCCAGAGCATGACATCTCCGCCTTCAATATGTGCTTCGGCAGGTGGTCTCACTACTTTTTTTGGATCTATCTGGTCTATGATGTATTGTATGGCGTCTAATTCGTGCTCTCGCTCTGGCAATATATTGGCTTTGACAAAGGTGTCTTCTATGACAAATCCAATGTCTCGTGTGAATATTTGGTTGTAGTTTTGGATCAGGCTGGGGCGATATACTTTTACGTTATATTTTTCAAAAACTTCCAAAAAAGCGTTCATTTCGGCTATCATATCGGTTTCTATCGGATAGGTACCGGCCAAAATGTGTTCGAGCGATTTTGGGTCATAAGCTTCTTCGGCAGTTGGTGTTGGGCCATTGCTGTTTGCGATTCCAAGCACTACGGCTACTAATTTTGATGTTTCGTTTTGAAGGTGTATCGGTAACATAAAAGTTTCTTTGTTTTTTTACAAATATAAAAAAACGCTACAAATTGCAGCGTTTTTTAAAGTATTTTTATTTTTTATTGTGCCGAGATGCTTCCGCCGGAGCTTTCTTTTATAAAAATGGTTTTTGGTTTTTTGAAATAATCTATTGCGGCACCGCTAGATGCTTTTGCTTCGAGCGACTCAATTGGCGTTACCTTGGTTGTGCTTCCGCTACTGGCTTCTGAAACGACTGCGTTTGCCATTAGATTTTTGCAATTTAGGTCGCTGCCGCTAGAAGTGTCTGTGCTTAATTTTTGTGCTTTTCCGCTAATCGTGCTACTGCTTCCACTTGATGCACTTATGCTCATATCGTTGGCTTCAATCTGAATTGTCATTTCGCTACCGCTACTAGATTTTATGATTATGTCTTTGACAATAAGCGTATTATCGCATTTTAGATTGGCACCACTGGAGGTGGTCAATCCAGATATTACAGGCAAATGTACCCTTACTTTTGGAGATTTGGAGGCAGAATATCCACTTGCTGCCGAAATTTTGAGAACGCCATCTTCTATTTGTGTGCGTATTATTTCTTGCAAATTCTCGTCTGTTTCTACGCTGATAGATTTATTTTCTGATTGCGAAATAACGGCTTCGATGCCGTTTCCGACTTCAATTTTTTGAAAATCAGAGGTGATTGTTCGATTTTGCGTGCTGACGTTCCCGTTGCCTTTTGTTTTGGTTTCATAGTCGTTATAAGACATTTTGCACGAAGCAAAAAAGAGCGCAATAATACTTGCAATAAGCACTTTGGTGAGATACATAATGGTTTTGATCATGGCTAATGGTTTTAAGGTTTATGTCTTTGTTGGTTGATGCGATGATGGTTGTTTTGTTCTTTGTGGTTGCGGTGTTTTATTGAAATCGTGGTTTGGGTGCTGTCGCTATCCAACCCAACATCGCCGTATTCATTCTCGTTTTCTGGACAATTTTCGCACTTGATTTGCAAATCGCCAACTCTATAGGTATAATCGCCAGAGCTGTAATGTAGATTGAAAAAGTCGTTGTTGGATTGGTCAAACTCTTGAACGCTTTCATCGGCTTTGAAAAGGGTGTTTTTTGGCAGGTATAAAATAATTTCTACTTCTTGATCTCTAAATTTGTTGTTCAAATCTGTCAACCAATAGTTATCCAAAAGTAGGGTATTATTTTGAATTTCAAAACCATAATTAATTTTTTCTGACATTTTTTTTGATTCAAAAAGGGTGCTGCCTTTTGCGGTTTTGTTGATGACAAAATAAGGCATTTCTTGTTCGGTTTTTTCTACAAAAAATTGAATTTCGTTAGAGTAGATTACTTCACGGTTGTTGGCGTCTTGTGTGATGTTGAAATTTTCGTGCTCGGTCAGATTTTTTGAATAAAAGTCGTTAAAACGAAATTTGACAAACAATGTATCTGTTGGTTTCAAATTGATGATTTGTTTCTGTGTGGTTTTTCCTGATTGAGAAAAAGCCGATACTTGATTGATACCTAGCCCAATTAAAGCCGCAATTGCAATCAACCAAATTGCCAAAAGGGTATATTTGGCAACACTTCCTAATGATTTCATCGTTGGTACAAGCAATCTAAAACCTAACAATAGCATCAAAAAGAACGGAATTCCAATAGCAATAAAAATGAGTATGCCATAGCTCCAAGCTGGAATATTGGCAAAATTTGCGGCTTCTACAAATCTAGTCCACGGGAAATTGATATATGATGTGGTTCCTAATGTAAAAATTCCTATGAATAATATTATAATCACTGGAAACGTAACCAAAATGATAAATCCGCCTAACAATTTGACAAAAACCATAAATAATTGTACCAAAACATCGCCAAATGAACTTCCAAACTTGGTAGAATTTGATTTTACCCGATTGCCAATTTCGTCAAAATTGGTGTTTTTGATGCTATGCGCTACATTATCAAACTCTTGTCTAACTTTTTTTTCGATGTTTGAAATAGTAACTGGTTCGCCTCTCATTTCTAATTTTTCAGATGTAGTAACTGCAACAGGCATCACTATCCAAAGGATTACATACATCAAAACGCCTACGCCAAAAACCAATAAAAGCACAAGAGCCAAAAATCTTAAAACGGTTCTATCGATACCAAAATAATAACCCAATCCAGACAAAACACCACCAATTGCTGCTCCATCTTTGTCACGATATAATTTTTTTGTTTTGAAATTTGCCGAGTTTTCATGCTGAAACGCATTGTCAGAGGCATCGTCACCTTCAATTCGATAATCTTCGGGCTGCCCCATAATAACAATTACATCGTCTATTTCTTTGATGCTAATCACTTGTTTTGGGTTGCTATGCTTTTCATTTATAAGCTCCGCAATGCGACTTTCGATGTCGTTGATAATCTCATCTTGGCTATTCGCATTAGTCAAAGAGCGTTTTATAGCTTCAAAATACCGAGAAAGTTTTTGGTACGCATCTTCGTCTATATAAAAAAACATGCCGCCTAAATTGATGTTTACTGTCTTGTTCATGAGTTTGTTTTTTGAATGGTTATAAGTTGCACTGCGTCTGACAATTCTGCCCAAGTGCTATCTAGTTCTGTTAGAAATGTTTGACCAATAACAGTCAATCCATAATACTTTCGGGGTGGTCCCGATGTAGATTCTTCCCAGCGATAGTGAAGCAATCCGTCATTTTTTAGGCGAGTAAGCAGCGGATATACCGTACCTTCTACAACCAACAATTTTGCGGTTTTGAGCGTGTCTAAAATTTCAGAAGTATAAGCATCTTGCTGTTTCAAGACAGACAATATACAAAACTCCAAAACGCCTTTTCGCATTTGAGCCTTCGTGTTTTCAATGTTCATTTTTGCATTTTTAAAAGGTTAAAAAATACCAATAGTAATATCTAATGCAAATATATATCTTTTAAAAGGTATTGTGTAATACATAATACTAAATATTAACATAAAATTAACTTTTATTGCCAATTTGCATATTACATATATAAGTATTAATTTTCCAAAAAAAACTATGAGTATTTCTGTTTCTAAACTAAATCGATTTTTATTTTTCAAATTGCCATCCGCATTTTGGTGTGGTGTTAGGGTTCAATCTATTGATAATCAACAATGTGTGGTTTCTGTAAAGCACAGGTGGATCAATCAAAACCCATTTAATTCGATGTATTTTGCGGTGCAAGCAATGGCCGCAGAATTATCAACTGGAGCTATGACAATAAATGAAATACACAAATCGGGTCAGAAAATTTCAATGTTGGTAGGAAACAGCAAAAGTAATTTTTCTAAAAAAGCTACAGGGCGCATCAATTTTGTTTGTCTTGATGGTCAAAAAATAGCGCAAGCCATTCAACAAACAATCGCTACCGGCGAAGGACAAACCTGCTGGATGAAATCTATTGGCACCAATCAAGACGGTATTCAAGTGTCAGAAATGGATTTTGAGTGGAGTGTAAAATTAAAATAATAGAAAAGACCTTAATTATTTCATTAATTGCTAATATGAAAAAATTTCTCACAAAAAAATGACAGTTAGTGTCTAAAACGCTGTTTCAAAACAAGTTAAAAAATACAGATTGCAAAATTTTTCATTACTAAATTTGAAGACAACATTTCTGGAAAAATACCAAAAATGAGTGCAAAACACAAATGAAACTACAACAACCAAAATTTTGTATTTAAAATAAATTTTGAGATTAAAACTATCAAAAAAAATAACTAAATTTGAACCAAACAAAATCAATGGGACTTATAAAAATATTTTCGGGTAGCGAAGTTTTGGCAATGGCCTTACAAAAGCTACTAGAAGACAATAACATCAATACAATGCTCAAAAACAACATCCAATCTGCCCGATTAGGCGGATTTGGCAACGCAGATTTAGCCGTAGAAATCTTTATTCAAGAAATCGATTACGGGAAAGCAAGCCCCGTTTTAGAAAATTTTAGAATGAGCATTTAACACAAGAAAAACGGCATCAATCAATAAAATGAGCGAACAAAATCAATACAACGAAGACAATATCAAGTCTTTAGACTGGAAAGAGCACATACGCCTGCGCCCCGGAATGTATATCGGAAAACTTGGTGACGGCTCCTCTGTAGATGACGGAATATATATACTGCTCAAAGAAGTTATCGACAACTGTATAGACGAGTTTGTCATGGGCTCTGGCAAAACTATAGAAGTAACCATCAAAGACAAAACCGTAACCGTACGCGATTACGGCCGCGGAATCCCCCTTGGGAAAGTTGTAGATGTAGTCTCAAAAATGAACACCGGAGGAAAATATGACTCACTCGCATTCAAAAAATCTGTAGGTCTTAACGGCGTAGGAACCAAAGCCGTCAATGCACTTTCCTATCACTTTAGAGTAGAATCTGTTCGAGACGACAAACAAAAAGCCGCCGAATTTTCTGCCGGAAACCTTATTCTCGAAGAAGAAATTACAGAATCAACCAAAAGGAAAGGAACCAAAGTAACCTTTGTTCCAGACGAAGCCATTTTCAAAAATTACAAATTCCGAAACGAATATGTAATCAAAATGCTCAAAAACTATTGCTATCTCAACACCGGATTAACCATAATCTATAACGGCGAAAAATTTTATTCAGACAACGGACTCCGAGATCTTTTAGACGAAAACATTGCCGAAGAAGACAAAGTATATCCCATCATTCACCTCCTTGGCGAAGATATAGAAGTAGCCATAACACACTCAAAATCACAATATAGCGAAGAATACCACTCCTTTGTAAACGGACAAAATACCACACAAGGCGGCACCCACCTGCTTGCCTTTCGCGAAGCCATCGTAAAAACAATTCGCGAGTTCTATAACAAAGGATTTGAACCATCAGACATTCGAAAATCTATCGTAAGCGCTGTGAGTATCAAAGTTATGGAGCCCGTATTTGAATCACAAACCAAAACCAAACTAGGCTCTACAGACATGGGCGCCGATGCCGGAATGCAATCTGTGCGCACCTTTGTAAACGATTTTATCAAAACAAAATTAGACAACTTTTTACACAAAAATCCAGAAACCGCTGATTTACTGCTGCGCAAAATTCTACAAGCCGAACGAGAGCGCAAAGAACTCTCCGGAATTAGAAAGTTAGCCAAAGATCGCGCCAAAAAAGCCAACCTGCACAACAAAAAATTGCGCGATTGCAGAGTACACCTTGCCGATATCAAAAACCCACGATACCTAGAGAGCACCCTATTTATTACCGAAGGCGACTCAGCATCAGGATCCATCACAAAATCGCGCGACGTCAACACCCAAGCCGTATTCAGCCTCCGAGGCAAGCCCTTGAACTCCTACGGAATGAGCAAAAAAATAGTGTACGAAAACGAAGAATTCAACCTCCTCCAAGCCGCCTTAGACATCGAAGACGACATGGAAAACCTCCGCTACAACAATATCGTCATCGCCACAGACGCAGACGTAGATGGTATGCACATCCGCCTACTCCTTATCACTTTTTTCCTACAATTTTTTCCAGAACTCATCAAAGAAGGCCACCTATATATCCTACAAACACCCCTTTTTAGAGTCCGAAACAAAAAAGAAACCATCTACTGCTACACCGAAGATGAACGAAGAGCAGCCATCGAAAAACTAAAACCAAAACCCGAAATCACACGATTTAAAGGACTAGGCGAAATATCACCAAACGAATTTCAGTTTTTTATCGGCGAAGACATCAGATTAGACCCTATAATGCTCGACAAAAACACCTCTATAGAGCAACTATTATCCTTCTATATGGGCAAAAATACCCCCGATAGACAAGAATTTATCATCAAAAACCTTAAAGTAGAATTAGACGTCGTTCAATCAGTCTAAACAAAAATCATACTTTTTATTTGGGCGTGCCCCTTCGGGTCGGTCTCCGGCTCCCGCTTTTTTGGGCTGGCTGAAAAACGCCAGCCCAAAAAGAGCTACGCCTTTGCCCTCACGCAAGCCGCTGAAAGATGATTCTCTTGATCCAAGACATGTAGTTTTCATAAGACTTTTTAATTACAATTTTAAAAGACAAAACACAAATTTCAAAACACACCACTATTATCCACACAAGAAGATTACCCAAATTGATTCTTGCAAACCCCCTTACCTTAAAAAATAAGTTGTCTCAAAAACCATCTTCATACCTTTCTTCCTCTTTTAGACAGTAATCTAATTTCAATTTTAATTCCAACATTGCCCATCACGCACTATTTATTTTTAAATTTTGCCTATACAAACCTACAACATTATTCAAGATACTATATCGTAATAGTTTCAAAAAATTCAATTCCAGCTTGACTTTTATTGATTTT
>JANNBA010000030.1:0-17472 GCA_031384845.1 Bacteroidota bacterium | reverse complement strand
GACAAGTGCCAATTTTACGATGAACTATTCATTGGCCAGTTCTACCGAAGATAAAGACAAAAAAGACAACAAACAAGGCCAGCAAAATGGTGGTCGAAACGATGACCTTTTTGGGTCAAATACTGATTTTACAAATAGAAGAGACAGTCAATTCAAGGACGATGAAAAAAATAATTTTGAAGGTTTTTATAACGCAAAATTACCTTGGAACCTTACTATGGCATATTCCTTGACATACGGCAACAGCCGCCGCGAAAGACAAATTGTCAACAATACGATTATGCTCTCTGGAAATGTGACCCTAACCCCAAAATGGAAATTGGGTGCCTCATCGGGCTATGATTTTGCACAAAACGGTGTGTCGTTAACCAGTTTTAGATTTGAACGAGATTTGCTCTCGTGGCGCATGGATTTCAATTGGTCGCCCTTTGGAAACTATGCGAATTGGGGCTTTTTTATAGGCATAAAATCTGGAATGTTGAGCGACATCAAATGGGAAAAAAACACAACCGCAGATCGCGTACTCAAATAAATAAAACCATTAAAATAATCCAAAAAATGACAAAAACAATCATCAACACAAATCTTGCACCAGCTCCAATTGGGCCATATAGCCAAGCCATTTTGGCAGGGAACACCCTTTATACATCAGGTCAAATTGCGTTAGACCCACAAAGTATGAACTTAATTTTGACCAACATCGAAGCCGAAACTACACAAGTGATGCACAACCTAAAAGCTGTGCTTGAAGCTGCAAATATGGGTTTTGAAAACGTAGTAAAAACAAGTATTTTTGTCATAGATATGAATGATTTTTCAAAAATAAATGCCATCTACGGAAGCTTTTTTGACGAAAAAATAGCACCAGCCAGAGAAACTGTGCAGGTAGCAGGCTTGCCAAAAGGCGTGAACGTAGAAATATCAATGATTGCTATACAATAAGTCACAAAAAAAGACGTCAAAAACGTCTTTATGACCAAAAAATGGTTTGTTTACTGTTTGGCTTCCTTTTTTTCTTTGTATAATTCTAATAATGCTCCGCCTACCCAATAAGATACGAAACCTACCAAAAAAAACATCAACCAAAAACCGATGGTCAATATTGTTAAAAAAACTAAAAAGCCTAAATACTGTTGAAATTCAAACATGTTTTTCTTAAATTTTAATACAACGCAAAAGTAAAACATATATTTCAGAAAACAAACATTCAATTGTTTTTTTAATAAAAAATCATTTATTTTTTTTTAAAACCAAAAAGCAACAGTAATTTTGCACCAACAAAAAATTAAAAAAATGGAATTTAGAATCGAAAAAGACACCATGGGCGAAATTCAAGTACCCGCACACAAATATTGGGGCGCGCAAACAGAACGCTCCCGCAACAATTTTAAAATTGGCGCAGCCGCCTCGATGCCAACCGAGATTATAGCCGGTTTTGCCTATCTAAAAAAAGCCGCAGCCTATACCAATTGTGATCTTGGCGTGCTTTCTGTACAAAAAAGAGATGCCATTGCAGCGGTTTGCGACGAGATTTTGGATGGCAAACTGCAAGACGAATTTCCACTCGTAATCTGGCAAACCGGCTCCGGAACACAAAGCAACATGAATGTCAACGAAGTGATTGCCAACAGAGCCCAAGTTTTGGGCGGTTTCCAAATTGGCCAGGGAGAACAACTTGTCAAAGCCAATGATGACGTCAACAAATCACAATCATCAAACGACACCTTTCCAACCGGTATGCACATTGCAGCCTACAAAATGGTAGTTGAAACCACCATTCCAGCCGTAGAAAAACTTCGGGATACCCTTGACGCCAAAGCCAAAAATTTTCATACTATCGTAAAAATCGGTCGCACCCACCTGATGGATGCCACACCACTAACGCTCGGACAAGAAATTTCGGGCTATGTAGCACAACTCAATTATGGCATCAAAGCCGTCAAAAACACCCTCAAGCACCTCTCAGAAGTAGCCCTCGGAGGTACCGCCGTTGGCACCGGACTTAATACGCCACCAGGCTACGACGCTTTGGTAGCACAATACATAGCCCAATTTACGGGGCACCCATTTGTCTCTGCGCCAAACAAATTTGAAGCCCTTGCCGCACACGATGCCATCGTAGAAACCCACGGAGCACTAAAACAGTTGGCCGTATCGCTAAACAAAATTGCCAACGATATTCGGCTTTTGGCCTCCGGTCCACGATCCGGAATTGGCGAAATTTTGATTCCCGAAAACGAACCAGGATCCTCCATCATGCCCGGAAAAGTAAACCCAACACAATGCGAAGCACTCACCATGGTATGCGCACAAGTTATTGGAAACGACGTAGCAATAGCCGTTGGCGGCATGCAAGGTCATTATGAACTAAACGTTTTCAAACCACTCATGGCCGCCAATTTTTTGCAATCAGCACAACTTTTGGGCGATGCCTGCCAATCCTTCAACGAGCACTGCGCACAAGGAATCGAACCAAACCTGCCACGCATTCAAGAGTTGGTCAACAATTCGCTCATGCTTGTCACAGCACTCAATACCAAAATTGGCTACTACAAAGCCGCCGAAATAGCACAAACAGCACACAAAAACGGAACAACCCTAAAGCACGAAGCCCAAAGATTAGGCTATGTATCGCCCGAAGATTTTGACAATTGGGTAAAACCAGAAGACATGGTAGGAAATTTGTAAAACAACAAAAATATGGAAATACTCGGAATAGGATCAAGAATCAATCACGAAAAATTTGGAAAAGGCGTCGTAACAAACCTTTCAGCATCAGAATATTGGGTCACTTTTATAGATAATGGTACCGAAATTATTGCCATCGACAGCCCGTTTGAAACCATAGAATTGGTCGAAAACGAATCAGACAAAGTCAGTTTTTATGACATCGAACGCAGTTTGCGCACCATTCTCAAAAAATGGTCAGACGTGTCAGAAATCATCCCAATCGCCGACAAATGGAAAGGAGGCAAAATCATTTTAGACCCCGGACAAGCCGGATTAGCCTCCAAAGAAATACCAATAGACACCTTTTTTCACAAAATAATAATGGTTCGTGACCGCCTTCGGGTGATGGAACAAAAAATAAATGCAAGCTCGATCGAAGAACTCGAAAAAATAGAATTACAACAATACATCACCAGAATTTATGGCAGCCTAACCACCTTTAATGTGCTCTTCAAATCAACAACAGACCACTTTGTTGGCGACAAATCAAAATAAAAAAAAACGTTTTTTTGAATTTTTGGCGCACACCTCCCTCTCTCGCACACCACCTGTCCTGCTGCACGCTATATCTTTTGTTTTTTTTCTGAAAAAGAAAAAAAACAAAAGGATGCCGCTGCATCAGGGCGAAATTAGACCTCAAAATTTTCAAAAAGCATGAAAATTAGAATGTTAGAGTATTGCCTTTGAATAAGCTATAAAGCCTCATCAATCACAAAACTATTTGCTGCAATTTTTCCTTTAACACCATCAAAATAACGCATCAAAAAATCAAAATCCTGATCTTTATTAGCCGTTGGATAAAAAGCAGGGTGCAAAACAATAGTTTTATTTTCAAAATCAAAAGCAATCGGAATAATAGGAACTTGGGCATTTTGTGCAATGTAATAAAAACCAGATTTCCAAGTTTTCACTTTTTTTCGAGTGCCTTCTGGCGAAATACCCAATCTAAAAACAGTCCGTTTCTTAAAGATTTCCGAAATGCTATCAACCGTGTTCAAACCCCCTTTGCGGTCTAATGGCTCGCCACCCATCCATCTAAAATACCAACCAATTGGCGAGTCAAACAATTCTTTCTTTCCAACCCAATTGACCTCCATATCTATAATACCACGAGTGAAAAAGGCAACAAAAAAATCGACCCAACTCGTGTGTGGCACAATAATAAAGACACTTTTGAGTATCGATTTGTCTATTGCTCCAGTGATTTTCCAACCCATTATATTGAAAAATAGCCACTTATATATTTGTCGTTTCATGCTCTTTTTTGGCGTAAAACTAAACTTTTTCACTTATTTTTGAAAAAAAAAAATGATTAAAAAACTTTTGAGCTATTTTATGCCGATTCTCATTTTTGAAAAAAAATCTATTTTGAGTCAAAATATCCAAATCGCATGGAACAATGGCACATTGGTTATGGACTCAAAAAACACCAACTATTCCTACGGAAGTTTGCAACGAATATTGAGAAAGGGGTTGCAATATATTGGTTTTCAAAACATTCAAAACATGAAAGAAATTTTGATTTTGGGTGTTGCTGGAGGTAGTGTTGTAAAAACTTTGGTAAACGAAATCAAATTTGAAGGTCGGATTACAGGAGTAGAAATTGACAAAAATATCATCGAAATTGCAAATCAATATTTCAAATTGAATGAAATTCCAAATTTTGAAATTGTGATTGAAGATGCCTTTGAATTTATACTCAAAAATCATAAATGTTATGATTTGATTGTAATTGATATTTTTCAAGATACACTGATGCCTACCTTTTTGTTTGAAGATTATTTTTCAAAAAAAATAATACAATCACTTGACAGCAAAGGTTTTGTATTGTTCAATACCATGTGTTTGACAGAAAATGACAACCAACGTAACATTGCTTATGTAGCACAATTGGATACCAAAACGGTCAAAACAACACACATAGCGCGGGTTGAACAGCACAACGAATTGATTTTAATACAAAAAATTGAATAAGCCAAGGTGTAGAATATTTCTAATCCTTTATTTTAATGTATCTTTGCCACAAATCCAAATTTATGAGCACTTTTGAGCAATTCAATCTTCCAAAATCTTTACAAAAAGCGGTTGACGATTTAGGTTTTTTGACCCCAACGCCAATTCAAGAAAAATCGTTTTCGGTCATTATGTCTGGACGTGATATGATGGGAATTGCTCAAACGGGCACCGGAAAAACATTTGCCTATTTGTTGCCACTACTCAAATTGTTTAAGTTTACCACAGGTCACACTCCAAAAATTGTAGTGCTTGTACCTACACGCGAGCTAGTAGTTCAGGTAGTAGAAGAAGTCGAAAAATTGACCAAATATATGTCTGTTCGCACCCTCGGGATATATGGTGGCGTAAACATTAATACCCAAAAAACTGCCGTATATCAAGGTATAGACATTTTGGTAGGCACACCAGGACGGGTTATGGATTTGGCATTAGACAACGTCCTTCGGTTTGACGACACCGCAAAATTGGTCATCGACGAGTTTGACGAAATGCTCAATTTGGGCTTTAGAATACAGCTCACATCGATTTTGGCGATGATGAAAACCAAAAGACAAAATATTCTTTTTTCGGCTACAATGACAGAAGAAGTTGATGCCATTTTGAACGATTTTTTTGATTTTCCGCAAGAAGTAAGCCTTGCCGCCTCTGGAACACCGCTAGAAAACATCAGCCAAATCACCTATCAAGTAAGCAATTTTAACACCAAAATAAATTTGCTCAAACACTTGTTGGTTCAAAACCAGGATATGAGTCGTGTATTGATTTTTGTAAACAACAAAAAAATATCAGATATGCTCCACGAGCGAATCGAGCAAGATTTTGAAGGACAATTTGGTGTGATTCATTCCAACAAATCTCAAAATTATAGATTGAGTACAATGGCTTCGTTTCAAGACGGGATGCTGCGTGGCATAATTACAACAGATGTGATGGCACGTGGTTTGGATATTTCAAATATTACACACGTTATCAATTTTGAAATTCCAGAATATCCAGAATTATATATGCACAGAATTGGTAGAACAGGCCGTGCCGACGCCACCGGAACAGCAATTAGTTTTTTTACGCCTCGCGAAGAAGATTTCAAAATAGAAATCGAATTATTGATGAATACAGAACTCCAAATAGCCCCTTTTCCAGAAGAAGTCGAGGTTTCCCTTCAACTCATTGCACCAGAAAAAGACTTTCAACCTTTCAAATTTTTGATGAAAAAACAAAAATTAGACGGTGAAGGCGCCTTTCACGACAAAGCCAAAAAGAACACAAAAGTAAACCTTGGCGGCCCCTCAAAAACCAAAAAGAAAACCCACAGCTCTGTAAACAGAAATATGCTAAAAACAAGAGACAAAAAACGAAAAGATAAATCATAAAGGTTGAAAATTTGTATGCAATATTAGACATAGAAACCACAGGCGGACAATATAATGAAGAAGGAATTACAGAAATTGCTATTTACCAATTTGACGGTCAGCAAGTTACAGATCAGTTCATTAGCCTTGTAAATCCCGAAATTCCAATTCAGCCATTTGTAGTCAAGCTTACAGGAATCAATAACGAAATGTTGCGATTGGCACCAAAGTTTTTTGAAGTAGCCAAACGCATCATCGAAATAACCCAAAACTGTATTTTGGTTGCACACAACGCCACTTTTGACCACAGAATTCTAAAAACAGAATTCAATAGATTAGGATATGATTTTGACATCAAAACCCTATGTACTGTCGAATTAGCCAAAATATTAATACCAGATCAACCCTCCTATAGCCTCGGAAAACTAGTACAAGCACTCGGAATTCCAATGGCAGACAGACACCGTGCAAACGGAGATGCAATGGCAACTGTCAAACTATTCAAAATGTTACTCGACAAAGACACCAACAAAACAATCGTTTCCAACCAAATTAAAACCGAAATAGCCAAAAAAGAAAAAGCAGCGATAGCACCAAAACTACTAGAAATACTTCAGAAAATGCCCACCAAAACCGGTGTATATTATATGTACAACCAAGACGGAGAAATCATCTATATTGGCAAAAGCAACAACATCAAAAAGCGAATCAACCAACACTTTAGCGGCATAGACAACAAATCAAAAAAAATACAAACAACCGTTTTCGATATCACCACCGAAGAAACCGGCACAGAACTAATAGCACTACTCAAAGAAAGTGACGCCATCAAAACACACAAACCAATCCTTAATCGCGCCCAACGCAAAAGCATTTTTAACTTTGCACTATATGCCACCCACGATCAAAACGGCTATTTGAACCTAAAATTACAAAAAATAGACACCAAGCAAACCGAAATAACCGTTTTTGAATCCATCACCGAAGGCCGCGATGCCCTATTTAGAATATCAGCCCAATACGCACTCTGCCAGAAACTTAACGGAATTTACGAAACCCAAACCGCCTGCTTTCAATACAAAATAAAAGAATGCAACGGAGCCTGCATACAAGCCGAAATACCCGAAATATACAACAAACGCGTACAAGAATTTATCGACAAAAACAGCTTCGAAAACAAAAATTTTGTCCTCTATGACAAAGGCCGAACCTACGACGAGCGCAGTGCCGTATGGATAGAAAACGGAATATACCGCGGTTTTGCCTATTTTAATTTGAACTTTCAAATCCAAAACAGCAACATTCTCAAAAATATTTTGATCCCAATGACAAACAACCGAGACACCCGAAATATTATCCAAAACCACCTCAAGAGAAACCAAAAAACCATAAAAATCAAGTATTTATAATTTTTTTTATCTGGGCGTGCCCCTACGGGTCGGTCTCCGGCTCCCGCTTTTTTGGCCTGGCTGAAAAACGCCAGCCCAAAAAGAGCTCCGCCTTTGCCCTCACGCTAGCCGCTGACAGTCGATTGGTTTTCTCGAAAATGTTCGATCCCCAAAAAATATTTTTTTTTGATTTATAAATGATAAACATTGAATTAAAAATCCACCAGATAACACAACCAAAATCGAAGTTTTAGACACCGCACAAAAAAAACAAGTTCAAACTAAAATAACAAATCCACAACTATTTTATGAAAACACCTACAAAAATTAAAACCAAAAAAAACATCAAATCATTAATCAGCACCATAATACTCCTTTTTGTTTGCCATCTAAATGCCCAATACCAAACCGCCACCAATCAAGTTTCTACATTTGAATTGGCAGCACCCGAGCTGCAAACCACCAAAAAAATCTGGATATATCTGCCAAAAAATTATCAAACCACCAAAAAAAAATACAACGTCATATATATGCTCGACGCACAAAATTTGTTTGACACCAAAACATCTTTCGCAGGCGAATGGCAAATCGACGAAACTTTAGACAGCCTCAATGCACAAACAATTGTCGTAGGCATCGAACACGGAAACCAAAAAAGAATCGAAGAACTCACCCCTTTTTCCAACCCAAAATATGGAGGTGGAAAAGCAGATATGTACCTAGAATTTATCGTCAAAACCCTAAAACCCCATATTGATTTGATGTATCGAACCAAAAAAGATTCAAAAAACACCACTATTTTTGGAAGTTCGCTCGGAGGATCATTTTCTCTATATGCGATGCTCCGTTATCCAAAAGTTTTCGGAAAAATAGGCGTTTTTTCGCCAGCCTTTTGGATCAATCCAGAATTGTATGAACTTTTAAAAATGGCACCAAAATTAAAAAACAAATGCTACTTTCTTTGCGGAGATGCAGAAAGTGAGGATATGGTTTTGGATCTAAACAAAATGTACCAATTATTAGACAAAAACAGATGCTCGTGCCTACATTTGTCCAAAAAAGTAATCATAAAAGGAGGACAACACAACGAAAAATTATGGCGAAACGGTTTTGCAAACGCCTACTTATGGCTTATGAGTTAAACCAATTTTAAAAACGTTTCAAAATAAGAAACCGGTTTCAAATCAATCAAATCCAACCGATATTGATCAAAAAAAGCATAATCCAAATCAGAAACATTCGCTATTTGATCAAAAATTTGAGGCAATTCGTCCCGATTTTTTTGATATACAACCCCCAAACCGTGATCCGTATCAAGTACAAACGCCGTAAGTTCGGGATGGTTTTTTCTAATGTCAACAACAGTTTTCCATACATCACCGTTCCAAATATTTTTCCAGTTTGGATCATCACAAAGCGTCTGTTTTGCAGCCTTAATATCTACTGCAGGATAACCCGCAATCTCGTCTAATGGATTGCAATCGTGCAAGATAACGACACCATTTTTGTTCAAAAAGCGAAAAATATTTAACGTATCCGCTAACGACTGTTTATAGGTATGCAAACCGTCTATCAAGGCGACATCAATGGGATTTTGTATCAATAAATCATGATTTTGTTCAAAAAAAGCATCACTAGTTACTTCAAAATATTCATTTTTTAAATTGTCCGAATTTTTCAAACAAGCTTTTACTTTTTTCCACAAATTGAAATTAAAAAAAGGATCCACTGCAAATCTTTTTTGCCCACCCCTTATTTTAAACAAACATTTGCCCCGATTTACACCAATTTCAACATAATTAGCATTGGTTTTTTTTTCAATAATAGCATTAATCACTTCAATTCTGGTCATATCGTTTGCATAATTTGGTCAACAAATATACTTTTTTTAAAACATAATTTTTTAAATCCTAAAAATTATTTAGCTGACTTTTTATATTTACCTTTGAAAAAAATAATAATATGACAAATAACGATATTTTTAAGAAACTCCGCGTGGCCTTGATGCTCCGCGATGATCAAATTGTAAACATTTTAGAACTTGTAGATTTTAGAATCTCAAAATCCGAATTAGGTGCTTTTTTTAGAGACGAAAAACACGAAAATTATATGGAATGTGGCGATCAAGTTTTGCGCAATTTTTTGAACGCATTGGTAATTCATCTCCGAGGCACCAAAGAGAATCCTAAAAACCCAAACGAAGTTTTGGCCAAACATAAAGCTGAAATTCCTGCAAAAAATAACCAAAAAGACCGCCCAGAATTTAAACCCGCACCAAAAAACTCGTTCAAAAAGAAAGAGCCATCAAATCCAAAATCTCGAGCCAAAAAGCCAGCAGCAAAGGTACAAGTTGTAGAGAAAGTAAGGTTTAACAACGGAAAAGCAAAGTAATTACCAATTATTTTTTTTCTTTTTCGGCGCAAACCATCTTTGGGGCTCATGACTTTTATTTTTTTGAATTTCTGAAATGAAAATCCTTAGGGATGCGTCTGAATAAGTTTTGAACTTAGGATTTTCATGTCGAAAGTAATCGAATTTAAAGTTTGAAAAGAAACACAATAGCATAAAACATAAGCTTTGTAATCAATAAAAACCATGTCATGGTTTAAATTGCTTCAAGAAATACATAATTTGATAATATAAATTAATGCGAATAAACAAAAAAACCACTTTTCAGTGGTTTTAAATCAATACATTTTCATTTTTTTGTTTGGGTTTTCTGTATGAATACCCAGAAAACTATAAAGAACACAACAACTGAAAATGGCGGTCAAAATAAGGTAAATTCCCAAAACGGAAAGCGCATTTTCTATGAAGTCGTCTTCAAAAAATTGAGTAAATGATGTAAAAAGAACTAACAATCCTAAAGCAGCTCTAATAAACCGGTCTGGTTTACTAACATTTTTTTTCATGATTTTGGTTGGTTGGTTGGTTGGTTTGGTTTTTTTTTGTTGTTTTTGTTGTTTTGTAGCTTTTGTTCTACACTACAAACCTAATGATATTTTTGTAAACTTCTATTAAAAACCTACATAAATTTAATTTTATCGATTTTTTATTTTTTAATGTAAGATATTACTTATAAAAATTATTATTTTATCAAAAAAATTGACAACAACTCCGTTGATTTGTTTCATTATGAGCCACCTTTTGTGATTATGTGTGTTGCGTGCTGAATAATTTACTTGAAATTTAACATTATGTTAGCAATAGACAATTTATTTATTATTAAGTTTGTGCTTACATAATTTGTATATACAAATATGAATATAGAAGACGCCATACAAACAAAAGTGAATTTGCCCGAACCCAAAAAAGCGGTTCTAAACCTATTGTTTACACATCATATAATCCTCGAAAAAATGAGCTCGATTTTGAAAAATTATGGTATCTCTGTTTCACAATATAATGTATTACGAATCTTGCGTGGACAAAAAGGGAATGCCGTGAATATGAATTTGATTCAAGAGCGAATGATTGCCAAAACCAGCAATACAACCCGATTGGTTGATAAATTATTGCACAAAAAATTTGTTACTAGAAATGTGTGTATCAATAATAGACGTAAAATGGAAGTTCAAATCACAGACGAAGGGCTTTCGATTTTGAACCAAACTGACCCATTAATAGATCATTGTGAACACAACTTTGCGTTGAATTTGAGCCATTCAGAATTAATTCAGCTGAATATTTTATTAGAAAAATACCGAAATTTATAAAACAATATAATGAGCAACTTTCTCGAACACCAAAATTGGCGATATGCCACCAAAAAATTTGACCCAACCAAGAAAATAACCACATCAAATTTAGATTTTTTGAAGGCTGCTATGCAGTTAAGCGCTTCTTCTTATGGGCTGCAGCCCTATCAAATATTGATTGTAGAGGATCCGGCTGTTCGTCAACAATTGTTAGCGGCCGCTTATGGACAAAGCCAGATTACAGACGCTGCTTGCATCATTGTCTTTGCAAACAAAACCAATTTGAATCAAAATGATGTCGATCAATACCTTCAAAACATGAGTGTTGTGAGAAATATTGCTCTAGAAAAACTTCAAGATTATGGCAATTTTATGAAAGCCGCCATCCAAAGACAATCTCCAGAAGAAAGCGAAATCTGGACTGCCAAGCAGGCTTATATTGCATTGGCAAATTTGCTTCATGCAGCCGCCGAACTCAAAATTGATGTAACTCCAATGGAAGGCTTTGATGCCACACAATTTAACGAAATTTTGAACTTGACCAGTCAAAACCTAAATGCAACCGTGATTGCTGCAATTGGATACAGGCATACCGAAGACCACACACAGCACCTTGCCAAAGTGCGCAAACCCACAAACGAATTATTTACAACTATTTAATAACCAATTTTCTAACCCCTAAATTACACAAAATGAAAAATTTTAAAACCCTCGCAATTGCATTATTATGCACCATTTCTTTTGTTGGAGCCCATGCGCAAACCATGAAAGTAGATGCTTCAAAAAGCACAATCAACTGGCTTGCCAAGAAAGTAACAGGACAGCACTCTGGAACGGTAAACGTTCAAAACGGCACCTTGATTTTTAAGAAAAAAAAATTAGCTGGTGGTAACATTACAGTCGATATGACATCGCTTACTGCAACAGATCTTTCTGGAGAATATCAAGGAAAATTGAATGGTCACCTCAAATCTGACGACTTTTTTGGGACTGATAAATTTTCGACAGCCAAAATTGTTTTCAAAAAAGTGACACTAAAATCAGCTGGTTTATATACCGTTTCTGCCAATCTTACGATCAAAGGGAAGACAAATCCAATCACATTTGAGCTCGCAACAACAGCCAATTCTGCGTCTGCAACCCTTAATATTGACCGAACAAAATATGATATAAAATATGGATCTGGCAGCTTTTTTGACAATCTTGGTGACAAAGCCATCAATGATGAATTTGAACTCAAAGTAGTTTTAAACTATTAAAAATCAAGTCGTAAATAGCTTGTTTTGATTCTTTGCTTTATTTTGAAACCCGAAAATTGATTTTCGGGTTTCTTGTTTTTGATTCAAAATAGAATCAAAAAAATTAACATTTAAGTTGCAGTTTTGGATTATAATTTGATTAATTTTGTTTTTTAACTTAAATTTTATTTTATGGGAATGTCTTATATGATTTTGGGCGGATTGATTATGCTGTGCAGTTGGATGGTAAGCAACCGATTGAAAAGCAAATTTGAACAATATTCAAAATTATTGTTGCGAAATGGGATGTCTGGGGCAGAAATTGCCGAAAAAATGTTGGCAGATAACCATATTTTTGATGTTAAAGTAATTTCAGTAGCGGGACAATTGACAGATCATTATAATCCGATAGACAAAACGGTCAATCTTAGCGAAGCGGTGTACAACCAACGCAATGCGGCAGCTGCGGCTGTTGCTGCGCACGAATGTGGTCATGCCGTTCAACACGCCGTTGGATACCAATGGCTAACGATGAGGTCAAGTTTGGTGCCTGTAGTAAACGTGGCATCAAGCTATATGCAGTGGATTTTGTTGGGTGGCATCTTGATGATCAACACATTTCCTCATTTATTATTGGTTGGGATAGTAATTTTTGCTGCAACTACGGTTTTTTCTATTGTTACTTTGCCGGTAGAATATGATGCGAGTAATCGTGCTTTGGCTTGGCTTGAAAGCAAAAATATGCTTACTGTCGAGGAGCATGCCGGAGCAAAAGATGCCCTTGCGTGGGCGGCTAGAACGTATGTCGTGGCGGCTTTGGGGTCTATTGCAACCTTGTTGTATTATCTTTCGATTTATATGAACAGACGATAGATATTGAAAAATATTTTGCGGATTACAATTTTTTTTTTTAAATCGATTTCTTTACGAACTAATATAATGGTTGTTCAACTTTTATTGCAGTCTAACTATTAGGTGTTTTAAAATTCAAAACAATAGAAATATCTTCGGGAAATTTGTTTTCTTCAAGAAAGAAATTCTACTTTGGAGGGTTTGCGTGAGGGCAAAGGCGGAGCTCCTTTTTTGGGCTTTTTCTGCCCAAAAAAGAGCGGGAGCCGGAGACCGACCCGAAGGGACACGCCCAAATAGAAAAAAAACGTTTTTGGTTTTTGGTTGATATTGTTGTGTTTGTAGTGGTGATTGCTTATATTTGCGGTTCAAAATCTTTGTGAATGATTAATATTACGTTGCCCGATGGGTCTGTTAGAAATTTGGAGAGTGGCATTACTCCGATGGGAGTTGCGATGAGCATAAGTGAGGGATTGGCTCGAAATGTAATTTCGGCAAGTTTTAATGGGGCGATTGTTGAAACAAACACGCCACTGCTTACTGATGGTTCTTTGGTACTTTTTACGTGGAATGATGTGGAGGGCAAGCGTGCTTTTTGGCATTCGACTTCGCATGTGATGGCGCAAGTTCTTGAGGAGTTTTATCCGGGGCTGAAATTGACTTTGGGGCCGGCGATAGATAATGGTTTTTATTATGATGTAGATTTTGGCGAAAGCAAGATTGTGGAGGCCGATTTTAAGAAAATTGAGGATCGGGTGTTGGAGATTGCCCGCGAGAAGCACGAGTTTAGATTGCGTGCCGTGAGCAAAGCTGATGCATTGCAATTGTATATAAATAATGAGTTTAAGACAGAGTTGATTTCGAACTTGGAGGATGGCACAATTACGTTTTGTGACCATTCGACTTTTACGGATTTGTGTCGTGGGGGTCATATTCCAAATACAGGATTGATCAAGGCGATGAAAATCATGAGTGTTGCGGGTGCTTATTGGCGAGGTGATGAGAAAAACAAGCAGTTGACCCGTGTTTATGGAACTTCGTTTCCGAAACAAAAGGATTTGACAGATTATTTGTTGCTTTTGGAAGAAGCCAAAAGGCGCGATCATAGAAAGTTGGGCAAAGAGCTAGAGTTGTTTGCTTTTTCACAAAAAGTGGGTCAGGGCTTGCCATTGTGGCTACCGAAAGGAGCCGCATTGCGAGATAGGTTGGAACAATTTTTGAAAAAAGCGCAAAAAAAAGCGGGATATGAGCAGGTTGTTACACCGCATATTGGGCAGAAAGAATTGTATGTAACTTCGGGTCATTATGCCAAGTATGGCGCCGACAGTTTTCAGCCGATTCATACGCCTGCCGAGGGCGAGGAATTTTTGTTGAAGCCCATGAATTGTCCGCATCATTGTGAGATTTATAATGTAAAGCCTTGGTCTTATAAAGATTTGCCCAAGCGTTATGCTGAATTTGGTACTGTATATAGGTATGAGCAAAGTGGCGAGTTGCACGGTTTGACTCGTGTGCGAGGATTTACGCAGGATGATGCGCATATTTTTTGTACGCCAGAGCAGTTGGATCAAGAGTTTAAGAATGTAATTGATTTGGTATTATATGTGTTTAGTTCGTTGGGGTTTGAGAATTTTACGGCTCAAATTTCATTACGAGATCAAGAAAACAGGGATAAGTATATAGGTAGCGATGCAAATTGGGAAAAAGCAGAAAGTGCGATTATCAATGCCGCTGCCGACAAGGGGTTGAAAACGGTCGTAGCTTATGGCGAAGCGGCATTTTATGGTCCAAAATTGGATTTTATGGTCAAGGATGCCCTTGGCAGACAGTGGCAATTGGGGACAATTCAGGTAGATTATAATTTGCCAGAGCGTTTTGATTTGACCTACAAAGGTTCAGACGACAACTTGCATAGACCGGTGATGATTCACCGAGCGCCATTTGGGTCGATGGAGCGCTTTATTGCGATATTAATCGAGCATACTGCCGGAAATTTTCCGCTTTGGCTGATCCCAAATCAGGCTATAATATTGATTTTGAGTGAGAAATATGAAATATATGCAAAAAAAGTTTTAAGTTTGCTAGAAAATCACGAAATTCGCGCCCAGATTGACAGCCGAAACGAAACAATAGGCAAAAAAATTAGAGAAGCCGAGATGCAAAAAACCCCGTTTATGCTGATTGTAGGCGAGGAAGAAGAGCAAAACAACACCGTTTCTATAAGACGACACGGACAAGAAGGAAAAGGCAATATCACGGTGACAATCGAAGAATTTGCCGCCATAGTGACCCAAGAAATTGGAAAAACACTAAAAACATTTACAGTATAAACCACCTGTTGCAAAACAGGATTAAATAAAAAAGTCATAGCAATAAGAAACAGCAGAGGATATCAACCTCGAGTAGAAAAGAAAGACGCCCACCGAATAAACAACCTTATTCGAGTGCCAGAAGTGCGTTTGGTTGGTGAAAATATTGAGCCAGGGGTTTTCAAAATCGCCGACGCCCTTCGATTAGCCGACCAATTTGAATTGGATTTGGTAGAAATATCTCCAAATGCAGAGCCGCCAGTATGCAAAATTATGGACTATAAAAAGTTTGTATATATGCAAAAAAAGCGCGAAAAAGAACTCAAAGCAAAATCGACACAAATTGTAGTCAAAGAAATACGTTTTGGTCCACAAACAGACGAGCATGACTATGACTTTAAGCGCAAAAATGCCGAAAAATTCTTGAAAGAAGGATCAAAACTCAAAGCATTTGTATTTTTCAAAGGACGATCCATCATCTACAAAGACCAAGGACAAATCCTGCTCTTGCGATTGGCAACAGACCTAGAAGAACATGGCAAAGTAGAAGCAATGCCCGTGCTTGAAGGCAAAAGAATGATCATGTTTATCGCACCAAAGAAGAAAAAATAAAATTCTGATTTTGGTTTAGAAAAAAAAATAAATGAGATTGCCCAGCAAACTCACAAAGATAGTAAGTAAGAATAAATTAAAAAACAAGGAAAAATGCCTAAAATGAAAACCAAATCGAGTGCCAAAAAACGATTCAAAGTAACAGGCACCGGTAAAATTAAAAGAAAGCACGCCTTCAAGAGTCACATCTTGACCAAGAAGTCAAAAAAACGAAAGTTGGCCCTGACCCACTCGGCATTAGTGCACAAAACCGATGAAAAAAGCATCAAACAACAATTAAGAATTATCTAAAAAGCCCAAAAGTCATCAAGACAATCAGCTTGAAAAAAGATTAATTCTTTAGGTTACCACAATTAATTAACCCTGTTGTACGGCCCATCAAGATCCTTCGATTCAATTCAGGACGCCTACTACAAAAAAAATGTAAAAAACATGCCAAGATCAGTAAACTCGGTCGCCAAGAGAGCGCGACGAAAAAAAATCATGAAACAAGCCAAAGGATTCTTTGGTAGAAGAAAAAACGTTTGGACAGTTGCCAAAAACGCCGTAGAAAAAGCCATGTGCTATGCCTTCCGCGACCGTAGAGTCAACAAACGAAACTTCCGCTCGCTATGGATACAACGTATCAATGCAGGCGCACGTCTCGAAGGAATGTCCTACTCACAATTCATGGGCAAAGTAAAAAAACACAATATCGAACTCAATCGAAAAGTGTTGGCAGACCTCGCTATGAACCACCCAGTAGCCTTCAAAAGCATACTAAACAAAGTAAAATAAACGTTCTATCAACCCAATTTACACTTACTTACTACAAAAGCCTAATCATCGATTGGGCTTTTTTTTTGGCGCACACCACCAACTTCAGTACACTATCTGTCCTGCTGCACGCTATATCTTTTTGGATTTTCTGAAAAAGAAAATCCAAAAAGGATGCCGCTGCATCAGGGCGATTTTAGACTTTTTGGGTTTGCAAGACGTTATTTGTTGGAGGTTGATTGTTAACCGCTAATGGTAGCCCAAACAAAGTAGTTAGTTTTCACAGTCTGCTTCATAGTTTTGCTATTCATTCGCTGGAAAATGATGTAGATATAAGATTAATACAAGATTTATTGCGGAACAGCAGCATCAAAACCACAACTATCTACACACACCTTAGCAGTAAAATAGTAGATACAATACAAAGTCCACAAGACCAGCTAGTAAACAAGCTAAACAAAAGAGATGATTTTAAAAAAAATTAAGAATTGCTTGTATCTAAAAAAATAATACTATTTTTGATAAAT
>JANNBA010000032.1:0-10868 GCA_031384845.1 Bacteroidota bacterium | reverse complement strand
CGTCGCTGATCCGAGCTATGGCATGTCACTGGGCGGAAACATGGTTCAGCCTGTGCTCCTCAGATAAATCACTTTCAGATAAAGATAAATCACTTTCAGAGAAAGATAAATCACTTTCAGAGAAAGATAAGTTGATTGAAGAATTAATGAAAAAACTCAACGAAAAAAAATAATACATCGCCTAAAACCCAGCGTTTGAATGGGCTTGAAAAGCCTACAATAAACAGCAATCATCGAAAATCGATGCAACTATTGCCCATGAGATAAACTCCGGTTGAACGTAAACAATGAGAAGTATATCAACATTTTGAGTAATGAAAACCCTTAAAGTCTGAAATATCCCCGACGTAGCGGCATCCTTTTAGGATTTTCTTTTTCGGAAAATCCTAAAAGATATAGCGTGCGGCGGGACAGGTGGTGTGCTAGACGGATCTCGTGTGATCCAAAAAAAAACGATCAGCTTGGTAACATTATTTTGCCACTATCAATCAAATATTGGGCGTATTGAAAATCGGTTTCTGTGTCGATGTCAATCTCGGCAAACGGGTCTTCGGTGTGCATTGGAATGCCAGTCTTGGTCATCAAAAAACCATCTAATGCGAGTTGTGGTTTGAAGATATAGAGCAATCCGTTTTCAAAAAATAGGGGCTCGAGGTCTTGGCTTCGTTGACCAAATTCATAATTTTTTGGGCAAAAGGTATTGTTTTGTATCGTGCCGAGTTTTTTGAAATTTTGACTTACCGTGAAGAGGTTGTCTGTGTTATGTTTTTGAAATTGAATGAGTGCGTCGCGCAACAAATTTTGGGTTCTAAATGGGTTTGTAGGTTGTAATAAAACAACATTATCTACCTGATAATCAATCATTTTTAATAGGTGTTGTACGGCTGAAACTGTTGGTTCTAGATCACCAGAAATGGCTTTGGGACGGTCTATAACTTCTACGCCATGTTGAAGTGCAATTTTTTTTATTTCGGGATCGTCTGTCGAAACATAAATTGCAGATAGCAAATCGCTGTTTTGTTTGGCATACAAGATGCTGTGTGCCAATAGGGGCATATTGCCAAGGAGCATCGTGTTTTTGTGGGGCAACCTTTTAGAGCCTCCCCGGGCTGGAATTATAGCGATTGTTTTCATGGTGATGTTGGTTTTTTTTTCAAAAAGAGGTGTATTTTTTTTTCGATAATCTGTGTATAAAAAACACTCAATATGATAAGTATCACAAGCACAGTAAGTGGGATCAATAGTTGGAATTTTGGGTCAAATTCATTTGATTTTTGAATAATTAAGACGCCTATATTTTCGTGGATTAAGTATAAAAAATAAGATGAAACGCCAATGTTTTGAATGTATTTTGAATCTAGAAAGCTTATTTTTTTTGGACAATAAATTAAGCAAATGAATAGACTAATAAATGTGATTATCAGCGTCATTTTTGCTAGGTTATAATCATTTTGAAACCATAAAACACCAATCAAAAAAACAAAAACAAATTTGATCATTGGATTTATTTTTGAGTGATGTTGCTTGCTTTTGAATATTTCATAAAAAATTATTCCGAGAACAAAGTAGGGGAGTGGTGTAATGAGATTAAAGACAGTTAGTATTTTTTTCAAATTCATGATATGTTCATTAGCTAAATAGCAATGAGACAGGAGGTTGCCAAATATAATAAGTATCGTACAGAGCGATAAAAGTATGAATGTAAAATTTTTTTTGAAACAAAAATAGGTTGTACTTATTAATACATAAAATTGTATTTCTGGCCATAAACTCCAATAGGAACCACTGATATAATCTAAATTACAGTTGGATTGAAACAGTAAAGAAACTAAATCTGGGGGCAAAAAAGTGCAACTTACGATTAGATTTTTGAATAAATGACTAGTTGGAAACAGATTATTATTGTCGAAAAGCAAACAAAAAAGAAGTGTCAAGCTTGATGCTATCAACATTGATGGGAATAAACGTATAAATCTGTTAGTCCAAAAGTTTCTAAAGCTTGTTGTTTTTTCGAGGGTGTATAAAATTACAAAGCCACTAATGATAAAAAAAAAATGTACCCCAAATTTGCCAAGTTTAAAATAATCAAATGTTGGGCCATAAGGATATATAGCGGTCCACCGCGAAAAGAAATGAAAAAACAGCACCATCAAAATGGCTATTGCTCTAAAGCTGTCTAAAGTTTTTATTCTTAAATTTTGCATTTTGATCAAAAATTTATAGGTTTTAGCCGTTTTAATTTGTTTATTATTACTTCATTTACGGGTTTTCGATATTTCAAAATTTGAAAAATGTTTTTGATAACCACAAATATAGTTTTGAAAAATGAAACAAAAAAACGGCTGTCTTTTAGTCCGTATTTGTAAAAATTGTGCCAATAAAGCTTCAATATTTTTAACATTGGATTTTTGTGATATACGATATAATAATAGGTTGTGTTTTTTAATTGTTTTTGAAACCGAAAATAATGATGTTCTTGATCAAATCGTGATGATTTATTGACACGATGGTTTACTTTTATCGTGTTAGAAAATAAAATTTCATATCCAAGTGCAATAACTTCAATCGAGAGGCAAGATTCTTCGCCGTAGATGTCAACCCATTTTGGAAATCCATTTGTTTGATCATAAACACTTTTTTTGATCACAAATCCACAACCTATAAACTCGTTTGTGAAAAATTGTATCTCTTTTTTTTGAGCAATTGATAGTGCCATATTGTCATTTTCGAAAACACCTTTTACTTCTTCAAAAGCAATAATAGCGACATTTGGATAGACGTGAAAAAGGGCTATTGATTGATCTAAAAAATCAGTATTAAGTGGATGAGCGTCATCATCAAACCCAAATAGATATTTTCCAGATGCTTGTTTGTAAAGCAAATTTCTGGCGGCAGAGGCACCAATCGATTTTGGAGATTCGAGCCATTTTACTTTAATGTATTGCTTTTTTAAGGAAACAGAATCATCGGTGCTGCCATCTAAAAAAACCATGATTTCAACATCATCATAAGAAATGATATTTTCTAAAACTTCGATTGTTTTTTGAAGTTCCGCTTTTCTATTTTTTGAAACAATGAGTATTGAAGCAATCATTTGTGGTTTATTTTATAAGGTTTTTGAACAATTCAAAAGGATTGGCAAAGGTTACATTTTTAAAAATTAAAACCCAAATTCGCCAATTAAATCGGTTATGGTTTGCATTTTTCCAATTTTGCAAAATTTTTCTAACCATCATTATTCTAAATTGTTTTTGTTCAAATAGTGTCATTTCTATTTTACTTTTGAGATATATTTGATTCAGATTTTGAATTGTTTGCAACAAATTTTTTTCAAAATGGGAATCTTTTTTTGTTGAGAAATAAAAATCAAAAACTTGGTCTGGAGTATATATAATTCCAAAATTTCGCCAATGTTTGCTAATTATTTTTGCTCTTTCTAGCAAATGTGAAGCTATTTTATCTGTAGATCGATGATTGCTATTTGCTACGATTCTATACTTCATCAAAAAAGTAGGCAAGTTGGCTACCTCGCCCAGAAGCACAACTCGAATCCACAAATCCCAATCTTCGCAAGTAACAATCGATTCGTCATAACGAAGGTTGTTTTTTCGAAAAAAATTGCTTTTAAACATCAAAGAAGAATGACCAAAACAAGCCGTAAAAAGCAAATAAAATTTGATAGTTTGATGCTTTAATGGGTATGTCCAACCCGTTTTTGGGTTATCCAAAATGTTTTTTAGCCAATATCCTTGTGTTCCTAGTACATTAATTTGGTGGTTTTTTTCTAGAAAATCCAGTTGTTCTTGCAGTCGATTTTCAAAACTCCAGTCGTCGGCATCCATTCTGGCTATATATTCATATTTTGGTAACAATTGCTCTAGGCCTATATTTAAAGTTTTTGCGATACCCAGATTTTGATTGTTTTTTATATAATAAATTCTGTCATCTTTATATTTTTTTATAATTTCTTCGGTATTATCTGTCGAAAAATCATCATAAATATAAAAATCAAAATCCTTAAAACTTTGGTTTAATATAGATTCAATGCTGTCTTGCAAATAGGCAGCAGCATTGAAGGTAGGCATAAGAATCGCGATTTTTTTCATGATTTGATATGATCTAAAATATAAGCTGTTGCTTCGGGATTTTTTGTCGGATCAAACTTTCGAGCAAACAAATAGTCATTATTATCTTTATGTTTTTCTAAATCTTGTACTTTCAAATATTCGGGATTTGGTTTGTTGCCTTCAAAAATGACCAAATGTGTCGGAATATTTTCAATTTGAAATATTTTTTCCTTATCAAAATGATATATTAATGTGGGAAAATATATTTCATCTGGTGCTAATACATATTTAAAAATGCGATTGAATTTTTTGTCATTGGCGTTATTAATTACAAAAGCAACCATTTTTTTTGACAAAATCATCCATTGTGAGGCACCAAAAAGTTTCAAATTTGGAATGTATTGCCCAATTTGATTGATTGCGATATAACGTTTTAGGAAACTGTTTTTTACAATTTTGTTCAACCAAAAATGTGTTTTTGGATAGCGGTTATATGGTATTAAATAAATGGATTCAAATCTAAACATACCGCTATTCCACCATTTTTTGTTGGGCAAGAGCCAATGATTTATAAAAGAAGTTTCTGGCTTTGAAGCCAAATAATTTTGAATAAAATTGTTGGATTTCAAAGGTAGATCTTCCCCAGAAATTTGTATTAAATGGTAGTTAATTTTTTGATATTTAAGATTCATAAATGCTTCAATTTCAACCATACTATTCAGTGTCGCTTGAACCAATCCAAAACTTCCCCAATCGCATTTGACCCTTTTTTTTATGAAAATACAGGTTCTCACTTTCTTCAAATCATCAAATATTTTGACATTAATTTTTTGGTCAATATGCAAAAAAAAGTAAGTGTTTTCGTGGCTTAAAGTCGAAATTAGTTTGGCGATTTGATCTGGTTTTTTGTGAGCCAATATTAAATATATCGTGTAGTGCATTTTTATATTAAAGGTTGGTTAAAACATCAAAAAGTTCATTTGAAAATTCTAAAGCTGGATTTTGGGGTATTTTTTTTAACAGATTAATCCGAGCCAATTTCCCTATTTTTTCCCACTGATCTTTGTTGCTCCAGGCGCGTTCTAGTGCTTGGTCAACATATTCTATTCGGGGTGCTTGAGCAATAAAACCATCGATATTGTCTGTGATTAATTCGCTATTTCCACTTACATTGGTCATAATTCCAAATCGATTACAGAGCATGGCTTCTACCAAAACGATTGGCAATCCTTCAAATCGTGAGGTCAGAATTAAAGCTTGATTGTGTTCCCAAATCTTGCTGGTTTCTTGATGATGATGGATAAAAGCATTTTTGATTTTATAAAAATTAATTAAATCTTTCAAATTTTCTAAATCTTCTCCTTCACCATAAAAATTGACTACTATATTTCTTGTTTTCCACTTTTCGAGTGCCAAAACACGAAGCAATATATCTTGGCCTTTTGATTTAAAATCCAATCGACCAACACAAGCCAGCTGAAAATTTTTGTTTTTTGGATATTCTAAATTTATATCGAACGGAACATTAAATGGATTTCGAATCACTTGGCTATTCTTTAATGCACATCCCAGTTGTGACTGTGTCACGGTTAGATTATCTTGACTCACAAAATAGTTTTGTTGGCTTTTATTGAATCCCAAAATCATTTTTTTTCTTAAACGCAAGTCTGGCCAAAAAAACTCATTAACGGCATGGGAAATAGTTACATATTTTAACTTTGATTGAATGCAAAATGCCATAAATGCTACACTATTAAAATTATAGCCTTGATTGATTACCACCAAGTCTGGATTGTAATCGAGCACAAATTGGTTTCGAATGTTGGTTGCTTTGAACTGAAATTTATAAGGTAAAAATCTGTTTAGAATTGAATTAACTTTTGATAATTTTGATGTAGAAAGTCTTTTTATTTCAAATTTATTTTGCGTTTCATATTCCAAAAACCACTTTGGCAATTCCAATTTTGGCGACACACAAACCATTATTTCCACATTTTTTGAGATCAATTCTACGACAGTTTTTGTCCACAACAGCTCGCTACCGCCCCAATGTGCATTTTCTGAAACAAATAATATTTTGGCTGAATTTTGCATTATTGAAATAATTTTCGTTTTATTTTTTTCAAAAGAATTTTCAGAATTGATTTTGTCGAAGGTTCTCTTTTTAAAACTTTATTTTCAAGCAAACAATTTCGGTAGTCTAGCAAATGTTTTAGTTCGGGCTTTGCAAACATATAATTTATAAGATCGTTACGTTTGAGCCAAGCAGACGATAACATCGAATTTTTACGAACTCGGTAATCAAAAAAAACTGTTGGACAGTACTCAAATTCATAGCCTTGATTGGCGATTCTTAGCCATAAATCCCAATCTTCAAATCCCATTTCAGGCATATTTTGATCATAACCGTTTAGATTTTGCCAAATAGATTTTCGAAATGCAGCGCAAGCATCGATATAATTGTTTTGAATCATATCCGAAAAAACAAATTTTTTTCCTATCCAAATCGTGTCTTTTTCTCCAAAAAATTGCGCATCACCATGCAAAACACCAATTTTATCGTTGGTTTCAAATATTTGAATCGCTTGTTCTATAAATTCTGGGCGCAATTTGTTATCTGCATCGAGCGGAATTATAATAGCAGCCTTTGCTAATTTGATTCCATTATTTCTAGCTTTTGCCAATCCTAAATTTTGTTGATTTAGAATCAATATTTCCGAATTATCATTACCTATTTTTTCTATAATTTGATTTGTAATCATATCCGTAGAGCCATCATTGACCAAAATAATTTCGAAATCTTCCTTATTCTCATATAAATAAATGCTCGAAATTGCTTCTTCGAGATATTCTCCCAAATTAAAACAGGTTATAATAATGGACAATTTTGGGTTTTTCATCTTTCAAAATCACTTTTAATTTCAATCAATTGCTCCAAATGAGCTGTAATCTTGCTGTTTGAAAGCAAGTCATGATGCTTTCTTATTTGTTCTACTGGCCAATTCCACCAAGCTATTTGTATTATTTTTTCAATTATATCTGAACTAAATCTTTTAGATTTTTCTTTACCCGGCACACCTACAACAATCGAAAATGGTGCAACATCTGCCAAAATTACAGCTCCGGCTCCAATGATAGCCCCATTTGAAATCGTCACTCCGTTTTTTATAAATACATTGGCACCAATCCAAACATCATTTTCAATCACTACTTTTTGCTTACCAAAAAACAAATCAGATTTTGGTTTTAAATCAAAGTCTGTCGATTGACTATAAAAAACCGGCGAAGTGGACAAAAAATCCGTAGGATGATCTCCATAACCAATAACTACATTTGGACCAATCGAACAAAAATTTCCAATTTGAGTAGCATGAACGATAGAATTTCTAGCAATATAGGAATAACTCCCAATCGTTGAGTCTAAAAACTCTACATTATGAAACAACGAATACTGTTTTTTTATAATAGAATCAGCAGTTTTACGGATTTTTATAATCTGTAATTTCTCTAATATTTTGCGAGCAATTTTTTTAATTTTCTTCATGCCATAAACAATTTACAAAAACACTACCGTAGTTTTTATCAAACAACATATCTGATCCAGTTTCTAACATTGAAATGGAGCATGTGTCTGATACATAATCATATACAACTCCTCTATTATTGAAAATTGCAACATCAAAGGAATATAAACCTGGACAAATAGTTTTTTTAGGAATACGACAAATTGCTTTAAATGCTAAATTTTGTTGGTCTTTTTTTGATAATTCAAAATGAGTTGTGAAAATTTTATTTTTATTTTTATCCAAAAGTGCTACACCAATTTTTGTGTTTTCTATCCCATCAAGCCTACCGTTAATATTAATTTCAATATCGTTGTGAATGCCGAATTGATTTGATGAAAGCCCATCATTAGATATAAAAATTTTTGAAATAGCGTTTTGTTTATCTAAATTTGACAGATAAGAATCTTGATTTTCATTGTTTTGAATATATTTTTCAACACATTGGTCTATCCCCCCCACAAAAACAACCCTACCGTTTTCCATCACAACTCCCTTGGTACAAAGACTTTTTACGGCAGCCATATTATGACTTACAAAAACCACTGTTCGCCCTTGCCCACGTGATATATCCTGCATTTTTCCGATTGCCTTTTTTTGAAATTCCGCATCACCAACAGCCAAAACTTCATCTACAACCAAAATTTCTGGCTCCAAAAAAGCAGCAACAGCAAAGGCTAATCTAACGGTCATCCCACTGCTATAGCGCTTTACAGGCGTGTCTATATAGCGTTCACAACCAGAAAATGCGATAATTTCATCGATTTTTGAAGCGATTTCTTTTTTTGTCATTCCCAAAATAGCACCATTCAAAAAAATATTTTCTCGACCAGTCATTTCGTTATGAAAACCTGTACCAACCTCAAGCAATGAGGCAATTCTGCCACGCGTTTTTATACTTCCTGTTGTGGGTGCCGTAACCCGTGATAATATCTTTAGCAAAGTCGATTTGCCAGCCCCATTTTTTCCAATAATACCAATAACCTCTCCGCGTGCCACTTCAAAATTAATGTCTTGCAATGCCCATACATAATCGCTAGTTCCTTTTATACTACGGTTATTTTCCTCTCCAATTTTCAAATAGGGGTTTTCTTTACCTCTAATTTTATGCCACCATCGGTTCAAATCGTGGCTAATTGTGCCAGTACCAACCTGTCCCAAACGGTACTGCTTCGAGATATTTTCTACCTTCAAAATGATATCTTGCGTATTAGTCATTGATAATGATACAGTTTATTTTCAAGTTCAAATATACTAAATTATAGACAAAATACACTTTTTTGCCGTTAAACTTACATTTTATTTTCCCGAACCCTTATATTTGATGACAAAATTTCAATTTGTCTGACAATTTGACATTTTTTGACAATTGGCAACACTTTTGTAAATAATAATTAATGAAATTGACGTTTAAAAATATATTTAAAAAAAACAACAAAATGACTACCGAAAACACGGAAATAGACAAAGAATTAGACGATGCCACCATTGAAACAAATGCAAACGGCGAACAATTATTGGTAGAAGAATTGAGTATCGAAGAGCAACTTGCAAAAGATTTAGCAGCAGAAAAAGACAAGTTTTTGCGCCTTTTTGCAGAATTTGAAAACTACAAAAAACGAACCCTCAAAGAGCGAATAGACTTATTTAAAACTGCAAACCAGGAAGTTATTCAAGCCCTTTTACCAGTGCTTGATGACTTTGATCGGGGTATGATCGAAATAAAAAAATCTGAAGACGAGCTGCTTACAAAAGGTGTCGAATTAATACATGATAAACTCAAAAGCACATTGATTTCCAAAGGATTAGAAGAAGTTTCGGTTCGTGCCGGCGATGCTTTTAATGCAGATTTTGCCGAAGCAATAACCCAAATTCCTGCCCCAAACGATAGTTTGAAAGGCAAGATTGTTGATGTTTTGGAAAAAGGATACAAATTGGGCGACAAAATTATTCGCTATCCAAAAGTAGTAATAGGCAATTAAAAAAAACAGCCATGAAAAAAGATTTTTATGAAATATTAGGCATCACCAAAAACGCAGATGCAACCGAAATAAAAAAGGCATATCGCAAAAAAGCTATCGAGTTTCACCCCGATAAAAACCCCGATAACAAAGCAGCCGAAGAAAACTTCAAAAAAGCAGCTGAAGCTTATGAGGTGCTGAGCGATCCGCAAAAAAAAGCAAAATACGACCAATATGGGCATCAAGCTTTTGAAAACGGTGGAAACAGCGGTTACAGCGGAGGCGGCATGAATATGGATGATATTTTTAGCCAATTTGGCGACATTTTTGGTGGTGGTTTTGGCGGTTTTGGAAACCAAGGCGGCGGACAAAGACGCATGAAAGGCTCCAATTTGCGCATCAAAGTCAAACTCACCCTCGAAGAAATTGCAAACGGAGTCGAGAAAAAAGTAAAAGTAAAACGAAAAATCCAAGCCCAAGGCGTTTCCTACAAAACCTGCAACACCTGCAACGGACAAGGACAAGTAATGCGCGTCACCAATACCATTTTGGGACGAATGCAATCCGCATCAACCTGCCCATCATGCGGCGGATCAGGACAAATATTAGACAAAAAACCCGCACACGCAGACCAACAAGGCATGGTGCTCGAAGACGAAACGGTATCCATAAAAATACCTGCCGGCGTAGTCGATGGCATGCAACTCAAAGTATCAAACAAAGGAAACGACGCACCAGGCAACAGCATTCCAGGAGATTTGATCGTGGCCATCGAAGAAATTGAACACGAATTTTTAAAACGCGAAGGCGAAAACCTCCATTTTGATCTCTATATCAGTTTTGCCGAAGCCGTTTTAGGCGTTTCAAAAGATATCGATGCCATCAACGGAAAAGTACGCATCAAACTAGACGAAGGCATACAATCCGGCAAAATTCTCCGCCTCAAAGGCAAAGGAATACCAAGCATCAACAGCTACGGAAATGGCGATTTGTTGGTGCACGTAAACGTTTGGACACCCAAAACCTTGTCAAAAGACCAAAAAATATTTTTTGAAAAATCACTCGATGACGACAACTTTTTGCCAAGACCCTAAAAAACAGACAAATCATTTTTTGAAAAAGTAAAAGATATGTTCTCTTAATAAATCCTCAAAACAAAAAAATTGAATATAAAAATCGCCATCGAAATCACATTTCTTTGACGATTTTTTCCGTTTTTTGGGCGTGCCCCTTCGGGTCGGTCTCCGGCTCCCGCTTTTTGGGGCTGGCTGAAAAAC
>JANNBA010000003.1:0-9180 GCA_031384845.1 Bacteroidota bacterium | reverse complement strand
TTTGCACTTCAGGAAAATACACTTGATGCGGTTAAAATTGCTTTGAAAAACCCGCAAGACGTGCTAAAAGCCTTGGGAGCCGTTCAGGATGAAAATGCTAAATTAAAATTGCAAATCGAAAGTTTCAGACATGAAAAAGTGCAGCAATTGAAAGAAAAATTGCTTTTAGAAATAGAAATTTTTAATGACATCGCTTTCCTGGCAAAACAAGTTGATATAGATGTTGCAGCGGCCAAAGATTTGGCTTATGCTCTTGGAAAAGATTTTACGAATTTGTTTTTGGTTTTTGCCACCGTTGAAGACCAAAAACCGATGTTAAGTTGCTATATTTCTAAAGAATTAGTCGCAAAATCTGGATTGAATGCCGGAAACGTTGTTCGAGAATTGGGAAAATTTATTGATGGCGGCGGCGGCGGGCAACCCTTTTTTGCCACTGCTGGCGGCAAAAATAGTAATGGTATTGAGGCTGCACTTGCAAAAGCAATTGAACTCATTTAAAACTTTGGTTTAAATTTTTAAATTATTGATTATAATAAAGTTACGTAAAAACATTTGGTGCTTAAACAATTGTGTTTGGTTTGAAATCTATCTTTAAATAAGAAAGTATGCAAAATTATATTTTTAGATTTAGATTCCAGCTTTTATTAATTTTGTTGGGTTTTATTTGGATTTTATTTTTAAACGAATGTTTACAAATAAGCCAACAAAATATAATTTTTAATGATTCTGAAAATTATAAGGAGGCGGCTCATTTGTTGTACTATCATTTTAAATCGCATTATTTTCGTCCGCTTGGTATGGCTATGATTGCAGGCTTGCCCTACATTTTTGGGGGCAATGACCAAACTGTATATCGGTTTAGCCTTATTTTAAATAGCTGTTGTTGGCTTGGAAGTGCCCTATTGTTGTTTGCTATTTTAAAAAAACAATTATCGGCTCACAGAGCATTCCTTTTCAGTTTGTTATATTTTTCGATTTTGGGTTGTATATGTATCAATTTTCATTTATTGACAGAAAGTATTTTTACTTTTTTGTTGCTTTTGGCTGCCTATTTTCTTCAAAAATATGAATCCAAAAAATCTTTTTGCTTGCTTGCAGTTGCAATTGGTGTATTGCTTTTTGCGGTGCTTATCAAACCGGCTGCCAAATTTTTGGTGATAGTTACCATTTTTTATTTTGGAAAAACAGTAGTTCAAAATTTCGGACGCAAAAGTGCTATTTTTGTTTATTTTGGTTTGTGCTTGATTGCATTTCAATATGTCAAAATGAAGCAAGATTATGGTAATTTTACGCTAAGTTATATCGATGGCGTTACTTATTATAATTATCTTGGTAGCAAAGCTATGTGCTTGAAAACTAATACGATATTTGACCAAAACAACAACAAACGTGCTTTAGCGTTGGAAAAATTGTCGTTTGAGGAGCAACGAATTTTGGCAGAACGCGACCTGTTTTTTCAGATCAAAAACAATATGTATAATGTGGTAAAAGCCTATTTTTCAAACGTTTCTGAAAACACCAAAACAGGAAGTGGTTGTATTGAAGTTTGTCAAAATCTGGAACAAAAAGTTGGCTTTGAAAAAAACAAAAAAATATTCTTTTGGGTTTCAAAATTCCAAAATAAATTTCTTACGATTGTTGGTTTTATATTGGCTTTATTTTATTTTTTTAGATTTATCAAAAAGGATATTTTTTATGGTTTTATCAGTTTTTGCATACTTTATTTTATTGCTATCTCTGGTATTTCGTGTGGACAAGGGGATCGATTTCATATTGTTTTTTTTCCATTTGTTATTATTTTGATGGCAAATTTTTTGAACAAAACTAATTTCAAATGGAGCAAATAGCCAATGGTATAAGGGATTGCCCCAATAATTTGGTTATCAGGATCTGATATCATTATTTTTAATTTCTGTTTATTTCATTTGGATAGTTTTTGCTTCTCACATTTGGTCTAAAGAATCGGAAAATGTATTTTGGTTTTTTGATGGTTCTTGTTGTGAATTCCTCCTCGCGCATCACGTCTTGAAAAGCCAATAGGTCTCATTTCGCCCCGATTGCAGCGGCATCCTTTTTGGATTTTCTTTTTCAGAAAATCCAAAAAGATACAGCGGAAAGCGGGACAGGTGGTGTGTGATAGGGGAGGTGTGCGCCAAAAAAATCACTCAAAATTTTGCATCGAAACCAGTTTGTGGTAGGTGCCGTTTTGTAGCATTAGTGCCTCGTGCGTGCCTTGTTCGACTATTTTTCCACGGTGTAAAACCACGATTTCATCTGCTTTTTGAATAGTCGAAAGTCTGTGGGCGATGACAATCGAGGTGCGGTTTTGCATCATATTTTCGAGGGCAATTTGCACTAATTTTTCGCTCTCGGTGTCTAATGCCGAGGTGGCTTCGTCTAAAATCATGATGGGTGGATTTTTCAAAACGGCTCGTGCAATGGATAGGCGTTGTTTTTGTCCGCCCGAAAGTTTGTTGCCGCTGTCGCCGATATTGGTGTAAATACCTAAAGGTAAGGCGTTTACAAATTCGAGTGCATTTGCAATTTTTAGAGCTTCGATGATTTGATCATCTGTTGCGTCTAATTTTCCCAACAAAATATTGGCTTTTATGGTGTCGTTAAACAGGATAGCATCTTGTGTGACCAATCCAATCATAGCCCGCAACGATTTGATATCGAGGCTTTTGATGGGCGTGTTGTCTATACAAATTTCGCCTTGAGGCACGTCATAAAAGCGTGTCAACAAATTGGCTATTGTGCTTTTGCCAGAGCCGGATTGCCCTACAAGGGCAACGGTTTTGCCTTTTGAAACGATGAGCGAAAAGTTTTTTAAAACGGCTTCGTTTTCATAAGCAAAATCGATGTTTTTGATGCTTATTTTGTCCTCAAAACTTGTTTTTTGTATCGCATTTTCGGGGCTTACAATCGGGTTTTTTTGTTCCAAAATTTCCAAAACCCGTTCGGCAGCGGCATTACCTCTTTTGATGGCATAAGAAGCTTTTGATATTGATTTTGCGGGTGTCAATATGTTGTATGCCAGCCCCATATAAGCGATAAAGGCGGCTCCGTTGAGTGAATGTTCTATCAAAACCATCTGACCTCCAACCCAAAGCAGAATGGCAATGACCATAATGCCCATAAACTCACTTGCGGGCGATGCCATATTTTGACGATTGTGAATGGTATTGGATAGCTCAAAAAAGCGGTTTGTCGAATTTTGAAATACGTTTTTAAAATAGCTTTCAGCATTATAACTTTTCACTACCTTTAATCCACCCAAGGTTTCTTCTATTGTGGACAAAAAATGCCCTTGCTCTTCTTGTGCTTTTGTGGATTGCTTTTTTAGTTTTTTGCCAATGAGCGAAATGATATATCCAGAAACCGGGATAAATATAAACACAAACACGGTAAGTTTGGTGCTTATTGTAAACATCATAATGATGGTAAAAATAATTGTAAGCGGTTCTTTTACAGCTAGTTCAAGTATAGACAACATCGAGGTTTGCACTTCGTTTACATCTGAAGCGATGCGTGATATTGTATCGCCTTTTCGTTTTTCTGAAAAAAAGGCAATTGGCAAATCCATTGTTTTTTGAAACATTGCGTTTCTCAAATCACGCAAAATACCGTTTCTGAGAAATGTAATAAAAAACAGGGCGGCATAATCGCAGGCATTTTTGAGCAAAAATATGGTGATAATCACAATTACCATGATCATCAGCGTATATCCCACCCCAAAATGTGCTGTGGTTGTGGTGATATAGAAGCTCAAATAATGTTCTAAAAAATCTTTTGCGTGAGCTATACCACCCCAAACAGGCATAACGGTATTTTTTTTGGATTGATCAAACAATACTTGCATCATCGGAATCAATGCCATAAACGATAGCGTGCTAAACAAGGCATAGAGCACATTAAAAAATATGTTCAGATAAGCATATTTTTTGTAGGGTAAAATGTAAGGAAATATTTTTTTGAAATTTTTCATGTTATTTTTTCTACTTTTTTAGGAATCTAAATTCAAATCGAGTAAGATTTCATTGATTTTTTGATCCAGAAAAAGCGATGTTTTTTCATAATCGGTTGCGGTTTTCAGTGGCGTATTTACGCTAATATAAAATTTTATTTTGGGCTCGGTGCCACTTGGTCGAGCTGCAATTTTAGATCCATCGGCAGTATAAAATATCAAAACATCAGATTGGGGCAAATTGATTTTTTGTTGCTCCATAGTCAACAAATTGGTTGATATCGAGCTTTGATAATCTTCTACCATAATCACTTTTTGGTTATTAATGGTTTGTAAACCAGTAGATCTCAAATTAACCATCATTGTATTTATGGCTGCAAGTCCATCAATTCCTTTTTTGGTAATTGATACCAAATGCTCTTTAAAAAAACCATGTTTTATATACAAATCTATCATTTTTTTTAAAACCGAACTCCCATTTGCTTTGGCCTGCGCCGCCATCTCGCACATCAATAGCGTTGCTGCAACGGCGTCCTTATCGCGAACGGCATCGCCAACCATATATCCAAAACTCTCTTCGCCACCCCCAATAAATTCGAGCGTTTCAAAATCGTGAATCATTTTGGCAATCCATTTAAAACCCGTCAAACCCACCTTGCATTCCACTCCAAAATGATTTGCCAAAACCGCCATCATAGGCGTAGAAACGATTGTGGAGCCCACAAATTGTTGTCCATTCAAACGTCCAGACATTTGCCATTTTTCCAACAAAAAAGACGTCATCAAAATCATGCTCTGATTGCCATTTAGCAAAATCATCTCACCCATTTCATTGCGCACCCCAACCCCAAGCCGGTCACAATCAGGATCTGTTCCAACAACTATATCGGCATTCATAATTTCGGCCAATTCCAAAGCCATTTTCAAGGCCTCGGGCTCTTCGGGATTTGGCGATTTTACCGTCGGAAAATCACCATTTGGAACCGCTTGTTCTGCCACAATATGCACATTTTTATACCCGGCTTGCGCCAAAGTTTGCGGTACAATCGTGATCGAAGTGCCGTGCAAAGCCGTAAAAACGATACTCAAATTGTCTTTTGCCGAAGATGCAGTATCAAAACTTGCATTTTTAATGCTCGATGCCACAAAAGCAGCATCAACATCCTGACCAATATAGTGAATCAAATTATCATTCGCCTCAAACAAAATTACGTCATAAGCTACGGCCTCAATCTCTTTGATAATCGCAGCATCCTGCGGTGGCACAAGCTGTCCGCCATCTTGCCAATACACTTTATACCCATTATACTCCGGCGGATTATGCGATGCCGTGAGCACAATACCCGCCTGACAACCCAACAATTTGACCGCAAAACTCAACTCGGGCGTAGGTCGCAAATCCGAAAACAAATACACCAAAATGCCATTTGCCGAAAAAACATCCGCCACAACCTTGGCCAACTCCTGACTATTATGTCTGCAATCAAACGCAATAGCGACCTTCAAATCAGCTGCTCCAAAAACCATTTTCATATAATTGGCTATCCCTTGCGTGTTTTTTCCAAGCGTATATCGGTTGATTCTATTGGTGCCAACGCCCATCACACCACGCATACCACCGGTGCCAAACTCCAGATTTTTATAAAAACTATCTTGCAACAATCCCGGCGAAAAAGCCAACATATCTCTAATCTCCTCCTGTGTTTGAACATCAAAAACTGGCGTAAGCCATTGATTTACAACATCCAAAATATTTTTTTCTATATTCATTTTTTTTTTGAAGCTATTCCCGCTTTCCGTTGCAATCTCTCGGTCAAAAAGCTTTTTTTGCAAGCTTTTGCAGGAGCTTCCTTTGGTCGCTCTGCAAAAGCAGCAAAAAATAGCTTTTTTCCTCTCGAGGATTTCCACTACAATCGGGGCTAAGCCTATTTTTAAGTTTCGTTATATTCGAAACGATTATACTTTTTTTTTCTTTTTTTAGTTTCAAAAATCCAAATTCAATGAACCGACATCCAAAAAAAATAGATTTTATTCAAAGTTAAACTTTTAAGTTTGAATTTCCAAAAAACAACCAAAATCAAATTTTAAAAAAATTACAACACTACTATTTTATTTAGATCAAATCACTGATTTTCAAACAAAAGTGAGTATTTTTATGGCTTTTTTGCCTTGAACTCCCACAAAGAAAAAACGGGTTTTAGACACAAAAAATTCCATGAAAACAAAACCGATATTTAAAAATATAAAGATGAAAAAAAACAAAAATACAACCAAAAAAGCCTTCAAACCACCATTTTTTAATTTTTTCAATAGCAGTTATTCTTAAAAAAAACGCAGTAACTTTCAAAATAATTGGTTTTTTATTTGATATAGCTTTAGTTATCGGCATTCAATTGCTTTTTATTTTAAAGATAACAAAAGATACAAATTGCAACGTTCCATCTCGGGTGCGAAGCAGAAGTTATTCACCAAAAAAACCTTGATAACTAATGATAAATATTTTAAAATCAATGTAAAATAATTTTTATTTTTGCAAAAAAAACACTACATAAAATGACCGATATCAAACACCTCCACGATTTTTCAACACAAGTAAGACGCGACATTTTGCGAATGGTTCATGCCGTAAACTCTGGACATCCCGGAGGATCGCTTGGCTGTACCGAGTTTTTGGTAACTTTATACCAAAATTTGATGATTCGCAAACCTGTTTTTGAAATGAATGGCAATGCTGAAGACTTGTTTTTTCTGTCAAATGGTCATATTTCTCCCGTATTTTATAGCGTTTTGGCCAGAAGTGGTTATTTTAGCGTTGATGAATTGTCAACATTTCGAAAATTAAATTCGCGTTTACAAGGCCACCCAACTACGCATGACGGGCTACCGGGTGTTCGGATTGCCTCGGGCTCACTTGGTCAAGGACTATCTGTAGCGATTGGTGCTGCACAAGCCAAAAAACTCAATGGCGACAAGCATTTGATATATTCCCTGCACGGTGATGGCGAGTTACAAGAAGGTCAAAATTGGGAAGCAATCATGTATGCCTCAGCCAAAAAAGTGGATAATATAATTGCTACAATCGACCTCAATGGAAAGCAAATCGATGGCACAACAGACGAAGTTTTGGCAATGGGAAGCTTGCGACAAAAAATGGAATCCTTTGATTGGGAAGTGATAGAAATTAAGGCTGGAAACAATATTGAAGCCATCATCGAAGGAATGAATTTGGCAAAATCGATGACAGGAAACGGAAAACCAATCTGTGTTTTGTTGCATACCGAAATGGGTAATGGCGTAGATTTTATGATGCACACCCACGCTTGGCACGGAAAAGCTCCAAATGATGCTCAATTAGAAAACGCATTGGCTCAAAACCCACAAACACTTGGCGATTATGGTGTTTTTGAAGGTGCGAAAACAGCCGGTCAAACCCATTTTAGTCCAAATTTTAGCCAAAATCAAACCACATTATTAAGCATCGAAAATGGAGTAGCCTCCCTTAATACAGGCAGCAAAGATACACGATCTGGTTTTGGAGCGGGTATGACCGAACTTGGTCAAAAAAACGAAAAAGTTGTTGCACTTTGTGCCGATTTGATTGGATCCTTAAAATTTGATGATTTCAAAAAAAACCATCCCGAACGCTTTTTTCAAATTGGAATTGCAGAAGCCAATATGATTGGTATAGCAGCCGGACTTACAATTGGCGATAAAATTCCGTTTACAGGAACATTTGCCAACTTTTCGACCGGAAGAGTATATGATCAAATCAGACAATCTGTTGCTTATTCTGACAAAAATGTCAAAATTTGCGCCTCGCATGCGGGACTTACATTGGGCGAAGATGGCGCAACACACCAAATATTAGAAGATATTGGATTGATGAAAATGCTACCCGGAATGACCGTAATTAATACCTGCGATTATAACCAAACAAAAGCCGCAACCCTTGCCATTGCAGACCATAATGGCCCAGTTTATTTGCGTTTTGGGCGCCCTGTAGTGCCCAATTTTACGCCAGAAAATCAGAAATTTGAAATTGGTAAAGCCAATATTTTGTTAGCAGGAAACGATGTAACAATTTTGGCAACAGGTCATTTGGTTTGGGAAGCCTTGGTTGCTGCAGAAATTTTGGCTACAAAAGGAATTTCAGCCGAAGTCATTAATATTCATACCATAAAACCACTCGACGAGCAAACCATTTTGACCTCGGTCGCTAAAACAAAGGCGGTAGTAACGGCAGAAGAGCACAATATTTTGGGCGGACTTGGCGAAAGTGTTGCTCGTGTTTTGTCGTTAAACAACCCTATCGCACAAGAGTTTGTTGCCGTTCAAGACAGTTTTGGCGAAAGCGGTACACCAGAGCAATTAATGGAAAAATACAAACTTAACCATCAAGCCATTGTTCTTGCAGTTGAAAAAGTTTTGACCAGAAAATAATATTTTATCCTATTATAAATTAAAAGATGTCTATGGACATCTTTTTTTTTGAAAAAAATTAAAAAATACTATGCGTGCATAATATTTTTTTTATATCTTTGAATCGAAATTAAAAAAATGAAAGAAAAAACTATTGATTATTTGCTCCGCACCACATGGCAAGCAGTATCTCGAATGTATAACGAGGAGGCTGCAAAATATGATGCCACCATGGCTACAGGATTTGCACTTTTGAGTATCGACAAAGAAAACGGAACACCATCGTCAGCAATTGGATTAAGAATGGGAATGGAGCCTACAAGTCTTACAAGAACATTGAAATCGATGGAAGAAAAAGGTTTGATTTTTAGACAAAAAAACCCTGATGATGGGCGAGGCGTTTTGATTTATTTGACAGATTTTGGCAAAGAAAAAAGAGCATTGTCTAAAGAGAATGTATTGCTGTTTAACGAATCGATTAAAAATGCTATCGGAATAGATCAATTGAAAAATTTTGTTGCCGTTTCAGAAATGATTACAGAAATGATTACAGAAAAAAAAATATTCAAAGTTGTAACGACTTAAAAACAAATAATTTATAAAATAAATATTGCTTTTATGAAAAAAAATATCAAAAAAATTGCCGTTATCGGTTCTGGGATTATGGGTTCTGGAATTGCGTGTCATTTTGCCAATATTGGTGTAGAAGTGTTGCTTTTGGACATTGTTCCCCGTGAATTAACTGAAACCGAAACCAAAAAAGGACTTACATTAGACCACAAATTGGTTAGAAA
>JANNBA010000209.1:0-1906 GCA_031384845.1 Bacteroidota bacterium | reverse complement strand
AGCGGGTCTGCCGAAAGTTGCGATTAAAAAATAAATACTGCCTCCAAAAACTAGAGTTTCGTTGGGCTAGAAAGCCAACAATGTATTGTAATCATCGAATACCAACAAAAAATATAGTCCATGAGATAAACTCCGGTTGAACGGAACCGTCAATTTTATCACCTCTATGTGGTTATCGTAAAGTTTTGTGGGTATTTCAAAGAGATAATTGTACCTCTTTTTAGGTCCCGATTTTGCAAATTTTTATCGTGTATGCTTGATTCACAAACTTGTAGTATCTTATTTCTCGGGATGTTTTTTTTGTTGTCATGTTAGATAAATTTAATTAGATTTGCAAAGCACAAAAATTTCGGTATCACAGCTACCGTAGGTTTAGTTCAACAAGGTATTTGCAAGATTGCGGGTTATGTGCAAAATTCAAATTTTGTGCTTATCTTTGAATTTTGGTAATTAATCTAAGTTTGTGCTAATTTAACCGCAACCTCGCAAATACCCGATCGTTAGCGGATATTGCAGAGCTACACGAAACACATAAAAATAAATTAATAATTATACGTTTTGTATAATTATTTTGTATATTTGTTTTTTATTTGTAAAATTTAAAAATGAATGTTAAAATAATAAAAATTAAAGGAGCTGTTTCTGTAGATGCACAAATATTAGATCATAAATTATCGAATTTAAAACTTCCTGCATTCAATGATGGTTGGAGATTTGATTTTAATAAGCACTCTAAAAAGAAAGGTTATCGAACTTTTTTACTATTTTCAAATGAAACTCCTGATAAAATTGAAGGTTGTTTAATATTTGAAATGAAAGATAAAGTTGAACCATACATGGCGTTTGTTGAAATTGCGCCTCACAATAAAGGAGAATTTAAAGAATATGACAATGTTGCAGGTTGCTTAATTGCATTTGCATGTAGATTAAGTTTTGTTCATGGAAAAAATGATTTTGAGGGCTATTTGGCATTTGATGTTTTGGAAGAAAATAAAGAAGACGAAATCAAGTTGATGACAATTTATTCTAAAAAATATAATGCATTAAGAGTTTCGGAAACAACTATGCTAATTGTTCCCGAAGGAAGTAAAAAACTAATTGATGAATTTCTAAATTAATAATTATGAAAGCAACTGAAATAAAAATAGCAGACATTTGGAATGACGCTAAACGAAACGAGGTGAAAAATGCAGTTTTATCGCATTCAGCTACTCAACCAAAATCGGTTTTGTTAGCTAATAAACTACTTGCAATCCAATACAAACTCGAAGACTACATTAGAAATGATAATAATGAAACAGAGATTTTAAAGATTTTAGATTTTGTTAAACTGTATTTAAAAGCATTAAACTTGACTAAAAAAGAATTAGCGACTTATTTTGAAATGCGTGATAGTAATCTACATAAATATCTATCAGGCGAAAGGAAACTAAATGCAAATTTAGCATTGAAACTTAGTACATTCTCACATACAAAACCAGAACAATGGTATCGAATTGAAGTAAAAAATGAACTGATTGAGTTAAAAAGAGAAAATATCGAATCATATAAAAAGTATGATTATCTGAATTTAATTGAAGTATAGCCAGCAAAAAAAGCAACATCCGCTAACAGCCAGAGTTTCGTTGGGCTTGAAAAGCCAACAATGAAACTCCGGTTGAACGGAACCGGCAATTTTATCACCTCTATGGGGTTATCGTAAAGTTTTGTGGAGATTTCGCAGCCGTTATTGTACCTCTTTTTTTTTGGATGCGATTTTGCAATTTTTTTGTAGTGTTTTGCATCACTTTAGGGCATAAGTGCCCTTACCCACAATCTAATTTTTGCAGGTGCTTGCTTTTTAAATTACGCTGGACATAAACCGTTTTTGAAATGTTTTTAGGTTGAAATTCAAATATTTACATTT
>JANNBA010000152.1:0-2992 GCA_031384845.1 Bacteroidota bacterium | reverse complement strand
AACAATCTTTCGCAAATCTACCCGAAAATGGATGTAAATGCGAAGGTAGTTGCGCATATTTACACGTTAGGCGTCAGCAAACAATAAACACGATGAAAAATAAAACGAAAAATTACATTCTAATTATTTTGATATTTCTATTTGTAAGTTGCGGTACAGACAAAAAGGAAACCGTATTTCACTTAAAAGAAACTATTAATGAAAATGGTAATAGTTATGCTGAAGGTATGGCTGACATGGGATCATCTATCAAAAAAATTAATAAGAACTTCAAAAGAATTAACTCAGAAGCGAATTGGACTTCTATTGACACATTGCAACTTAGAGAAAAGGCAGAATTTGGCGATGCAAAATATTATTATCAAAACGGACAGTTAGAAAAAATTATTACACGCAACTTTGGAGACACATCTCAACTTTTGACGGAGTATTATTTGTTAGACAGACAGCTATCATTTGTTTATGAGAAGACCTATCCAATTGACGACTATTGGTTAAAGATGAGTTATTTTGTTAATGGAAATTTGATTTATAACAATCAAAGCGGTGAATGCGATGCACCTTGCAGTCAAGAGTATATGACGGAGGAACAGAAAAGAATAATTCCGAAATTTGAAAAGCTAATAGCAAAGACGAAAAAGAAATGAAAGCCGAACGCCTAACAGCACATTTACAATAGGCGGGGTTTCGTGCTCCGCATAAAGTTCAGTGGTGAAAATCCCGCCACATCGCAAATCTGCAAACCGTTTTGTGATATCGCTGAAAAAATCGTAAATAATCAAAATCTTTTTAAAATTTCACAAATAAAATAGTTTATTAGAAATCAAAATATTATTTTTGAAAATAAATATAAATTGTAAATGGAAAAGATCAAATTTATTGACCTTTTTTGCGGAATAGGCGGATTTAGAACCGCAATGGATGAAGTGTGTCTTGAAAATGATATAATTCCAGAATGTGTATTTTCATCAGATATAGATACTTTCTGTCAAGATAGTTACGAAGCAAATTTTGGAGAAAGACCATTTGGAGATATTACAAAAATAGATGAAAAAGCTATTCCAGATCACGATATTTTATTTGCTGGTTTTCCTTGCCAATCATTTAGTATAATTGGAAAAATGCAAGGATTTAATGATGTTCGTGGAACATTGTTTTTTGATATTGCAAGAATTTTAAAACACAAAAAGCCAAAAGCTTTTGTTTTAGAAAATGTCAAACAACTTTTTGGACACGATAACGGAAATACTCTCAAAACAATTGTAAATGTTCTTGAAAAAGAATTAGGTTACAGTGTTAGATTTGCAGTATTAAACGCACTCGATTTTGGACTTCCGCAAAAAAGAGAACGAATAATTATTGTTGGACACAAAGAACCAATTTTATTTAATTTTCCATCACCAATTAGACCATTTAAACCATTAACAGAAATTCTTGAGAAAAAAGTTGATGCAAAATATTTTGCATCTGAAATGATTTTAGAGAAGAGAAAAAACAAACATAAATCTGCATATAATCTTTCTATTTGGCACGAAAACAAATCTGGAAATATATGTTCTTATCCATATTCTTGTGCATTGCGTTCAGGTGCATCTCACAATTATTTATTAGTTAACGGAGAAAGAAGATTAACACCAAGAGAAATGTTTCGTTTGCAAGGTTTTCCAGATAAATACAAAATTGTAGTTTCTGATGGACAAGCAAAAAGACAAGCAGGAAATGCAGTTCCAGTAAATTTAGTAAAAGCTGTTATATTAAAACTTTTGCCTTATGTTGCAAACTCTATGGATATGACTTCAGTATTAAGAGATTATGAAGTAAGTTATGGAGAATAACCAATCACCAAAATTAAGAACAGTTAACAAATCTGTCTCGGCATTTCCACTAAATGAATTTCCAAAAGAATTTCCTTTTTTGTTGGGAAAAGAAATAATCTATTTGCTTGCTTCAAAGGGAAAACCTGAATTGGAAGGATCGGAATGGGAAAGTATTTTTGCTAATTGTATTGGAGCAGATTGGAAACCTTCAAATGTTGGTTTAGATGATGTAGTAATGGGAAATACCGCATGGGGCGCAAAAACCGTAAAAGCAACAAATCCATCAACGCAAAAGAAAGTTAGATTAATTTCAGGGAGAAATTCGCCAAATTACTCATTTGGAGAAAGAAGTGACCAAAAAGCAGATCCAAAACTAATTGGCAAACTTGTACTTGAAATATGGAATGAAAGAGTTTCTTCAATTCGTGAAAAATTCAAACATGTAAGAACAGTTGTACTTTTGAAATCTGAAGATTTATCAGAAGTTGTAGTATTTGAATTTGATACAATTCGATACGACCACGAATTGTATAAATGGGAATGGAATAAAAATGGAAACTTAACAGGAACTAACATAAAAACTGACGAACATTGTTTTACTTGGCAACCTCACGGTTCCCAATTTACAATAGTCGAAGAAGTTCCTGAAAAGTGTTTAATAATAAAAATTAAACAGCCTGAAAAGTTAGACAAAAGTGTAATTTTAAAAGCACTTGGATTTGACAAATCTTGGGTTACAGTATCTCAGAAATCCAAATAGAAACCAAACCGTAAATTGCGACATCACACAAAAGCTAAAGTTTCCCCAGTTCTAAAAGCCAACAATGAATTGAAGTCATCGAATATCGAAAAAAAAATAGTCCATGAGATAAACTTTGGTTGAACGGAACTGATAGCAAGTTTGTCAATAAATAGTGTTATTGAAAACCCAAAAAGTCTAATCTCGCCCCGATGCAGCGGCATCCTTTTTGGATTTTCTTTTTCAGAAAATCCAAAAAGATATAGCGTGCAGCGGGACGGGTGGTGTGTGATATGGGAGGTGTGCGCCCAAAAATGCTAACAATCGGCCATATTTACGGCGATGGCCAGACCGCCGCTAGAGGTTTCTTTGTATTTTGAGCTCATATCCAAGGCGGTTTGCCACATGGTGTCGATTACTTTGTCGAGTGGTACTT
>JANNBA010000126.1:0-6094 GCA_031384845.1 Bacteroidota bacterium | reverse complement strand
CTATTTTTTGAAAACAATAAGTCTAATCTCGCCCCGATGTAGCGGCATCCTTTTTGTTTTTTCTTTTTAGAAAAAAACAAAAAGATATAGCGTGCAGCGGGACAGGTGGTGTGTGGAACGGTTAGTGTGCGCCAAAAAAATTAATCCAAAATTTGATATATTTTGTCTGAAAGTCTGATTCTGAATGGGAGTTTTAGGGATATTATTTGGTGTTGTTCGGCTTTTGTAGCGGGTTTGTCATCGACATATAGTGCATTGATTTTTATGGTTTGACTCCCGGTGGTTTTGCCTTGAATTAGTATTGTCTGTTGCGCTCAAAGAAATCCGAAAGATATAAAATTGGTTTTTTGAGTATGGTTTTATCTACTAAATATAGCGTAATGAGCAGCCTACCAACCCTTCCGTTACCATTCAGCAAAGGGGAAAAGAATTTATTTTCTTTTCTCTTTTCTGAAAAAAAATTATTTATTACTTGCAACTCATTTTCTCAAAAGTTGCATTTATTAGTTGAATTTAAGTTTTAAAAAGTGGTTGTTTTTTAAAATAACAATAGCTCTTATTTTAAAAAACAACCACTTTTTAAAATAAGACTTGTGCTTATTTTAAAAAAGCATTGTTTTTTAAAATAAGACGTTTACTTTTGATAAAAATGCGTCCTAAATAGCAAATATAAACCGTTTGAAAAATTTTTTGGAAACAACTGTTGTTGATAGCGGCATTTGAAAGTCATAAATTTCAAAATAGAAATGTTTGTTGAAAATGTATTTTTTGGCAAACTACAAATCGGGTTGCAGCGGCTTGCGTGAGGGCAAAGGCGGAGCTCTTTTTGGGCTGGCGTTTTTCAGCCAGCCCAAAAAAGCGGGAGCCGGAGACCGACCCGACAGGGGCACGCCCAAAGAAATGGAAAAATGCTGGTTGTTTTTGGTTTTTTTATAAATTTGTTTTAGCAACTGGCAAAGTAGCGTCGAAATTGTATAAATTTGTATCAAAAATTTTAATCCAAATGCTGTTTTGATATGAAAAAATTCTATTGTTTATATGCTTTTTTGTGCCTGTCTGTGGCCACTGCACAAAAGGTGAAGGCTACAAAAACCGTTCAAAATCAAGCGATAACGGTGTTTACGACTGCACAAAATAGTGTGGATAATATGGCGCAAAGTGGTCCTTTTTTGTTTGAAAATGACCAACAGCCGCCAGAAACGCAGGTTTGTGTTTTTGTAGATACCAAAAAAACGTTTCAAACATTTGTGGGTATTGGTGGTGCTATCACAGATGCAAGTGCAGAGGTTTTTGCCCAATTGACAAAGGCCAAACAAACCGAATTGCTAAATGCTTATTATAACAAAACCAGCGGCATTGGCTATACGATGGCGCGAACTAATATTCATAGTTGCGATTTTTCGTCTGGCAGTTATACGTATATTAAGGAGGGCGATGCGAGTCTAAGCACTTTTAGTATTGACCACGACCGTCAATATCGGCTGCCTATGATCAAGCAGACGCTTGCGGTAGCAAACAAATTGACGCTTTTTGTGTCGCCGTGGAGCCCGCCAGCGTTTATGAAAACCAACAATAGCATGCTAAAAGGCGGCAAATTGAAAGCTGAATTTTATCAATCGTGGGCCAATTATTATGCAAAATTTATAAAAGCCTATCAAAAAGAGGGGATTCCAATTTGGGGTCTCACGGTTCAAAACGAGCCTATGGCAACCCAAATTTGGGAATCTTGCCTTTATACAGCCGAAGAGGAGCGTGATTTTTTGAAAAATTATCTCGGGCCAACGCTTCAAAAAGAAGGTTTGGGCGACAAAAAAATTATTGTTTGGGATCACAATCGCGATCTGATGTTTCAGCGTGCCAACACCATTTTTGACGATCCAAAAGCCTCAAAATATGCTTGGGGAATGGGTTTTCATTGGTATGAAACCTGGACGGGTGGCGACCCAATGTTTGACAATGTTGCCAAGGTGCATGCGGCTTATCCAACCAAAAACTTGATGTTTACAGAGGGCTGTTCAGAAAAATTTGATGGCGATGCAAGCAAGCTTTGGGGTTTTGCAGAGCGATATGGTCGCTCGATGATCAACGATTTCAACAACGGCTCGGTTGCTTGGACAGATTGGAATATTCTTTTGGATCAAAATGGTGGGCCAAATCATGTTGGCAATTTTTGTTCGGCACCGGTGCACGCCAATACTGTCAATAGTGAGTTACAGTTTACGCCCGCATTTTATTATATTGGGCAGTTTTCAAAGTTTATAAAACCCGGTGCCAAAAGAATCAACAGCGTGCCAAGTAGAAGTCAATTGTTGACTACGGCTTTCAAAAATCCAGACGGGCAAGTGGTTGTAGTTGTGATGAATCAAAGCAATCAAGCTGTTGATTATAAGGTTTTTGTAGGGTCAAAATCTGTCAAAATTTCTATTCCTGCTCGAGCCATCGAAACTTTAATTTTCTAATTTTTGGTTGTAATTTTTATGAAAAAAATATTTTTTATGCTCTTGGTCGCCAATAGTGTTTTGGCGCAAGTTTCAAAAACAGAGCCGCCATTTTGGTTTGCCGGAATGCACAATCCAAAACTTCAAATCATGTTTTATGGGCCAAATATTGCCCAAAACACGGTTTCGGTTTCCAATCAAATTGTGATTTCAAATGTTCAAAAAACAGAAAATCCCAATTATCTTTTTGTAACTATCGACACCAAAAATCTTCTGGCTCAAGAACTGGTTTTTAGTTTTTCGAAAAATGATAAAACGGTTTTTACACAAAATTATAGCCTAAAAAGCCGCCGGGCTGATGCTGCTTTGCGCAAAAGTTTTGACGCCTCGGATATGGTTTATTTGTTGATGCCAGACCGATTTGCAAACGGAAATCCAAACAACGACAGCCATGCAACATTAGCAGAAAAAGCAGACAGAAGCAATCCAGGAGGCAGACACGGCGGTGATATTCAAGGCATTATACAGCATTTGGACTATTTGCAAGAGCTTGGCGTAACCACCCTTTGGCCAACCCCACTTTGTGAGGATAACGACAAAACGTACTCTTATCACACCTACGGTCAATCTGATGTGTATAAAATAGATCCTCGATATGGTAGCAACGAAGAATATTTGCAGCTTTCGACCGAACTACACAACCGCAATATGAAATTGGTGATGGATTATGTTACAAACCACTGGGGCGCAGCACATTGGATGATTCAAGATTTGCCAACCTATGATTGGATTCACCAATTTCCGGGTTATTCACAATCCAACTATCGCATGACCACACAATATGACAATCATGCCGCGAAAATTGACACCAAAAATTGCGTCGAGGGCTGGTTTGTACCATCAATGCCCGATTTGAACCAATCTAATCCGTTGGTTTTGAATTATTTGACCCAAAATGCCTTGTGGTGGATCGAGTATGCCAATTTAGACGGATTTCGGGTTGACACCTATTCCTATAACGACAAAGAAGCTATTGCAAAATGGACTCAAAATATCACCAACGAATATCCCGATTTCAATATTGTGGGCGAAGTATGGTTGCACAATCAAGCACAAATTTCGTATTGGCAAAAAAACAGCCCTATTTCAAAAATTCAAAGCTATGATTCAAACTTACCGTCTGTCATGGATTTTACGCTGCATGATGCACTTGGAAACGTTTTTAACGAAGACCAACCAAGTTGGGATCAAGGAATGATCAAGGTTTATGACAATTTTGTAAACGATTTTTTGTATGAAAACACCAACAATTTGATGACTTTTGTAGAAAATCACGACACCAATAGATTTAACCAAAATTATAAAAACAATTTAGAAAAATACAAAATGGCCATGATCTTGATTGCCACCACGCGAGGGATTCCGCAGCTATATTATGGCTCAGAAATTGGAATGGCTGGCGACAAAGGCAATGGCGACGCGGCGATTAGACAGGATTTTCCGGGTGGCTGGAGCGGTGATAACAGCAACGCCTTTGACCCTGCCGGACGTACAGCAACACAAGCAAAATATTATAATTTTACGTCAAAATTGTTTCAGTGGCGCAAAACCAATCCTGCAGTTCATTTTGGAAAAATGACCCACTATTTGCCCGAAAACAATGTGTATGTCTATTTTAGAAACACCGATAAACAGACAGTTATGGTTGTAATAAACAATAGTGCCGACAAGCAAATCCTGAAAACAAATCGCTTTCGCGAAAGCATTAAAACTTTTTTGAACGGCAAAGACATTTTGACAAACACCATCATAAACCTCGACAGCGACATACAAATAGCTGCAAAATCGGCTATGGTTTTGGAATTACAATAAAAAAAACTATATTTGAAATTGTAAAAACAGCAACATGAATTCTACCCTCAACAAAGTGATGCTCATTGGGCATCTTGGCGACGACGTAAAAATGCACTATTTCAAAAGCGATTCGTGTATAGGTAGGTTTCCGCTAGCTACCAACGAAACCTATATCAACAAAGAAACCGGCGAAAAAATCACTTCAACAGAATGGCACAGTATTGTAGTGCGCAACAAAGCCGCCGAAGTATGCGAAAAATATTTGTCAAAAGGCGACAAAATTTATGTCGAAGGCCGCATCAAATCGCGACAATGGCAGGCCGATGATGGATCTACAAAATATACCACCGAAATTCAGGCAATCGACTTTACGTTTTTGACCACCAAAAAAAGTGCCGAATCGGGAAAACAAATTCAAAATTTTGAACCGCCAAAACCCGATTTTTCTTTATCAAAAAATGCCCATCCCGAAAATGATATGCCTTTTTAGACCTTTATTAAAAATAATCAAAAACAAAATGCTCAAAAAAACACTTGCTTTTTTTTTGATGCTAACGGTTTTCCTCTGCCAAACCGCTTGCAAAAACGAAGTCCTCCCAAAACCCACCGCCCAACTTCGGTTGGATTATCCCCTAGCAAAATATGTTGCTTTCGATCAAAATTGCCCCTTTACGTTCGACCTCAACGCTCAAACAGTTATAAAAAACAAAGGAAATTGCAATTTCGAAATTCAATACCCAAAAATGAAAGCCACCCTATATTTGAGCTACAAACCCGTTAATGGCAACATCAATTTGTTGCTCAAAGATGCCCAAAAACTCACCTATGAACACACAATCAAAGCAGACGATATATTAGAACAGCCCTTTTTGAACCCAAAAAATCGGGTTTTCGGAATGTTTTATGATGTCAACGGAAATGCCGCCACAAACGCCCAGTTTTATGCAACAGACAGTATCAAAAACTTTATAGATTGCTCGGTTTATTTTTATGCAAAACCAAATTTCGACTCGATTATGCCCGCCGTGAGCTATCTCAAAAACGATATGCGCAACCTGATGGAAAGCCTTCGGTGGAAATAAAATTTGTTTTTTTGCACCAAAAACCATCCTATCCTACAACTTTTTTTCTTTTTTTGGGCGTGCCCTTTCAGGTCGGTCTCCGGCTCCCGCTTTTTTGGGCCGGCTGAAAAACGCCAGCCCAAAAAGAGCTCCGCCTTTGCCCTCACGCAAGAACGTCTCCGACAACCACAAATCTATTCAGAGAGAGGGCACAACTTTGGAACGCAAACCATTAACCATTACCCACTGCTTGGGCTCGCAACTTGTGTGAGATCCTTTCAGGATGACAAACTGCGTGGGGGCGCAACTTGACTACAAATCATTATTCATTAACAATTAACCATTAACACAAATCTGTAAAATCTGTGTGTTTTTTCTTCAAATCTATATAAAAACCTGATTTTCATTTTTTTATAAAAAAAACAAAAAAAACTTGCATCACATCAATCCTTTTATTTATATTTGCACCTCATTACTGCGAAAGTAGCTCAGTTGGTAGAGCTCCAGCCTTCCAAGCTGGTTGTCGCGAGTTCGAGCCTCGTCTTTCGCTCAAAACCCTCTTCGTGAGGGTTTTTTTATACCAAAAAATCAAAATTATCATCGGTTTTTATTTCTATTGGCATTTGGTTTTGTCTAAATAAGCGTGCCGAAAACCTTCCTTTCAAAACGATTTTTTGATCACACACTTCGAGCCAGCTGCCTTCACGAAGTCCTAAAACCGGAATGTGGTTATGCACATGA
>JANNBA010000119.1:0-13038 GCA_031384845.1 Bacteroidota bacterium | reverse complement strand
TGGTTTGCAGCATCAACCTGGGCAAATAGTGATATTCAAGATTTGCCAAACAGCCTTTCTATTGTTGATGGCATTACACCAATCAAATGGAATATTGCAAAAACAAACCACAACATTGATTCAGATGGAAACAAAATTTTGTTAGGATTGTATGTAAATAGTGGTGTTTTACAAATTAAAAATGATACAAAACTTCAAATATCTCATTACTTAAAATTAGACGGAAAAATAGATTTGGTCGATAAATCTCAACTAATTCAAACCACGAATAGCGATTTGGAGGTTGATAGTGCTGGTTTTATAGAGCGTGACCAACAAGGACATGGTAACCTGTATAACTACAACCACTGGTGCTCGCCGGTAAGTTTGAGAGGTACAACTTCAAACTTGATTCCCTATTCTATAAACGATGTTTTCAAAGATGGTACAGATCCAAACAACCCTCTTACTATCAATTGGATATTAGGACTAAATGCCATACCATCATCACCAATTAGTATTGCTAAAAGATGGATTAATAAATTTCAAAATTTGAGCAATACATCCGCCAATTGGACACTTTTGGATCCATTTGCCAACATTCAAGCCGGAATGGGTTTTATCACAAAAGGTTCTGCAGCTAGCACTTTGCGTCAAAACTATACCTTTGTTGGCAAACCAAACAACGGCACTATTTCTTTACCTGTAAATCCTGGAAACCTCAACCTCACCGGAAATCCGTATCCATCAGCTTTAGACTCTGTTAAGTTTTTGAATGATAATGCAGGTACATTATATGGTGTACTGTATTTTTGGGAACATTTTGACACCAATTTTTCACACGTATTGTCACAATACCAAGCAGGTCAAGCTACCAGAACATTGGTGGGTGGAGCACCCGCAATTAGCTCAAACAGAGTAAGCGGATTGGGATATAGCGGAAGAGTGCCATCTCGATATGTTCCCGTTGGACAAGGATTTTTTGTAACTGGTGATTTAGGAGGTACATTTTCTTTCAACAATGGTCAAAGGCTTTTTATCAAAGAAGACAATGTAAACTCTAACCCAATGTTTAGAAAAGGTGGAACAAAAAAACCAAAAGTAGGCGGTGGGGATCATGACGATGATGATGATGATGACGAAGTTCCAACTACAATAAAGATAGATATAGATCATAATATGGAGATTCCGCTGCCGCCAAATCCACAATATGTTCAAAACGCCCAAGACCACGAGGTTGAAAACACCAATGACGAAGCTGTAAATGATGGTTATGCCCGAATCAGACTGGGATACACAGGTGCCAACAACTATCACCGTCAACTATTGATGGGATTTATGAACGAAAAAGCATCCCACGGTTATGATCAAGACTATGACGGAGTGCTGTTTGACAATTATATTAGCGAAATGTATTTCTTGATTGGTACAAGCAAGTATGTGATTATGGGCGAAGGCTTTTTTGATGATACTATCGAATATCCTATCGGAATTAAAACCCTAACCGGGAATGTGCATTTTAATATAGACGAAATGACCAATTTTGACGACAATCAAGAAGTGTATATTTATGACAGTTTTACAGGTATTTATCACGATATTGTAAACAACAATTTTGATATATTTTTGGAAGCAGGCAATTATGTAGGTCGATTTTCATTAAGATTTAAAGTATTTGCAGCTGCAAACAAACAACAAAAAACCGTTGATCCAACTGTTGCAATCGTTTTTACAAACGCAGATGATACTCTTACGATTCACAATCAAACAAAAGCCATCATAAAAACCGTAAGCTTGTTTACTATTTTGGGACAAAACATCACCACCTGGAACGTTGAGGAGCAACACCAATCAGAAATCGAAATTTCGATAAAAAACTATCAAGCTGGAACTTATATCGTAAAAATGCAAACTGAAACAGAATCTTTTACCAAAAAAATCATCATAAAATAAACCTACATTATCTTTATGAGAATCAACACCCAAAACCACTTGGGTGTTTTTTATTTTATACCAAATGTAAATTTATAATCATGTTTGGTATTATAACGATACTCGATAAACAGCATGGTTGAAGTTTTAATTTTTTTTTTAACTAAAAATTAAAAATGAATTTCAGACTCACATTTCGTCCCATATTAAAAACACCAATTCTTGATGTAGCATTGTTTATTGGGGCATATTTCAGTCTGCTCAAATGGCTCTGATAGCCAATATTTGCTAAGTTTTCGGCGCTTAAAAAAACGCTAACAAATTCTTTTTTGCCAAATGCTTTAATATTACCTCCAAAACCTGCACTCAAAAGGGTGTAAGATGGGGTTTGGCTCTCGGTATCATAAGCACTATAGATTTTATCTTGTTTGAAATAATGATCCACACAAAATTTGGCATAAGTATTTGACAATAGCTGTCCTACTTTTTTGAACGCGGTTTTTAGTTCAGCTCTGTATTTTGGGGCAGGAATAAATGGCAAATATTTGGAGTTGCTCGGCTGGTTGTTTTGTGTCGCTTGCACCACAGAAAATGAGTTTTCAAGATGCAACCAACCTACTGAAACGGGGTTTATATCGATAAAGATTTCGCCACCAATAAGGGTTGCATTAGCTTGAACAAATTGGTATGCGGGTACAGGGTCTTTGGGGTCAAAAATAATATCACCCCCAAATGAATCCTTCATTTTCTCGGCATAAATATAATTTGAAATAAAGTTTGCAAAAGGGGTAAATTCTAAAGTAAAATGTTCTGAATTGAAAAAATAGGCGATGTCAATTTGATGACTAATTTCGGGGATAAGATTTTGGTTTCCAATTTCGAATCTAAATGTTCCTTCGTGCCGCCCATTTGAAGCCAATTCTGCAATTGATGGAGCTCTAAAGCCTCTTGAAATATTAATTTTGAAAGTTCTAGTTTTATCAAAAACATAAGATAGTCCAACACTACCAGAAACACCGCTAAAATTCTGTTTGAAGGCATTGAATTTTAAAATATTTGGTGCCTCTAATACTGTTGTAGGAACTCCAAATAAATCCAAAAATAATTCTTTTGAATCCATTGCTCTGTGATCAAAACGCAGCCCACCAGACAAAGTTGCCTTTGTGTTGAAGGTTTTTTTTGTAAACAAAAATACACCTTTGTCTAATAAATCATAATCAGGAATCAAAAACGATAAACCTTTATTGCTATTCTTTTGTTGCATACCTCCAATTGCAACTGAAGTTTCCCAGTCATTTTTTTGCTCAAAATTGTATCTCAAATTGTAATTAAAAGTATTTAGAAACAAATATATTGCGATATCTTTTGGGTTTGAAACATCACCAAACTCTTTTCGTTGGTTGTTTTGAAACGCAAAATCGGCATTTATGGTGCCGTTTTTCAGTATAAAATAATTGTTTGTAGATAGTCTCAAATGCTGAATCTCTTGGTGGGGAAAGCCAATTTTATATCCTTTTAAATCATTTTCGGACGCCGTTTGTTGTGTTCCGTCTGCCAAATCAAAAACAAATTTTCCAGAATTGTCTCTATCACCTTCAACTAAATTTAAAATGGTATTGAAACTATTGAAGTTCAAATGTGAATGTCCCCAATTTTTGTTTATTCCTAAAAACAAATTCCCATCAAATTCTTTAAATCCAGAATTATAAACTTTACCATCATATTTATTATCATAATTTCCGGCAAATTTATTACTAAAACCTCCCAGCCATTGTATATCATTTTTATTTCCAGCATTAGAAAAAGAATAACCAATCAAATTATTATTGGTTTGAAAGTTCGAAATCAACTGTGATTTTATTGCTCCTAAAGGTGGGGCTTTTGGAGAGATAAAATTCAAAACCCCGGCAATTCCATCAGACCCATACATCAAACTCCCTGGCCCTTTGACGATTTCGATTCTGTCAACATTATATTCGTCGATTTCTATTCCATGTTCATCACCCCATTGCTGTCCTTCTTGACGAATTCCATTGTATAAAGTGATGACTCTGTTGTAGCCCAAACCTCTAATAATAGGTTTTGAAATTGCTGCTCCTGTAGTAATTTGATCAACGCCAGGAACATTTTTTAGGGCATCAATCAGGTTCGTTGCGCTATTTTGATTTCTAAGGTTTTTGTCTATAGATTTTATAATAACTGGGCTTCTTTTTAATTCGGTAGTTCTAGTTACAGCAGTAACTACAACTTCGTTGAGCTCTGCAATAGATTGGTTTAGGGCAATCAATAGATGCGTATCTTTTGTGAGATTTATTACTTGAATATTTTTTTTATATCCAACCAAACTTATTTCTAAAATGTAATTTCCATTTTTTATATTTTCTATTTTGAAATTGCCGTCAAGGTTTGTAGAAACACCAATTTTTAGGTCGGACACATACACACTAACACCCGCAAGGTTTTCATTAGTTTTGGCATCTTTGATGTTGCCACTTATTATATTTTGTGCACAAATTTTGGGTGTTGCCAATACAAAGGCAACTACCATAATGGTTTTAATTAATTTCATCGGGATTGATTTAAAATTATTTGTAAATAAATAGTTGTGATTCAAACAAAAAGTTTGATCACAATCGATGTACAAAAAAAAATCAAACCAACGGTGGTCCTCTATTAGCAAGAATTGAAATAGCGGCAAATGTGTACTCAAAAGTGGTGGTTTGGTAACGACTGCCAAAATAGATTTTGAAAAAATTATAAAAGCTACTTTCTGAAATATATGGTGTTAATGTGTGATTGTCGCATAAAAAACATTTTTTTTGACTTGTTGTCAAATGAGATTTATGGTTGCATTTTTGTTTTGAGTGGCTATAATATATTACTTTTTCGCAGGTATTTGCGTTTTCAAATGCCACAATTTTGGTGTCGTGGTGGTGAAAAAGTATAGCGGGACTGTTGCAGATTATGTATATCAACAACAGTAAAAACACTTTGAATGGTATGTTTTTTGTCTTTTTCAAAAAGTAAATTTTATTACAATTGCAAAAGTAGTCAAAATTAATAGTTATAACAATTTCAAGGTGTAAATTTGGTTTTGTAAAAAAATCGAACATTGATTTCTTCTCGCTACTAATTTGTGATAACTGATGAAAAGACAGTAGATTTATGCTGAAAATAAAGAATCAAAATGATCATATCTGAAATATTGTTGTTGATAATTCAACAAATTTGATTGACTTCTTCAACAATTTAGCATTGGTTTAAGTTTTTTAAATAAATACAAATTTTACTTTTTCTTGTCTATTTTGGCACCTAATTTTTGGCAATTGTCTTGAAAACCCCACCCCGTCTAAAATCGCCCCGATTGCAGCGGCATCCTTTTTGGATTTTCTTTTTCAGAAAATCCAAAAAGATATAGCGGAAAGCGGGACAGGTGGTGTGTGATAGGGTAGGGTGTGCGTCACAAAAAAAAAGAAAATAGGTTTTGACAAAATATTTTGTGTTCATTTTTGAAATTAAGGAAGAAGTTGGATAAAATTTATTTTCTGGTTTTTGAAATTTTTTCAAAAAAATGTGTTAAATTCGTTTTTTAATTTTAAAAATAATCAAGATGAAATGGATTGGTAGAAGGCAAAGTGACAATGTAGAGGATCAACGATCGGGCGGTTCTGTCCGGAAAGTTGCGCTTGGTGGCGGGGGTGTAGCCATTGTTTTTTTTCTGCTAAAAATGTTTATGGGTGGCGAAAACGCCCAACTTTTGGATCAAATTCAAAGTCAAGTTCAAGGTCAGCAGACTGAAACTACGTCAGAAAACACGAGCCCTCTAAGTGCAGAGGATGAAGAAATGGGCAATTTTGTTGGGGTTTGCTTGGCCGATACTGAGGATGTTTGGAAGGCTATCTTTCAGGAAAATAATATGGAATATGAATCACCAAAACTGGTTCTTTTTCGGGATGCTGTAGAAACGGCTTGTGGTAGTGCTAGTGCTGCTTCTGGGCCTTTTTATTGTCCGGGTGACAAAAAAGTGTATATGGATTTGGCTTTTTTTGAGGAGCTAAAAAGTCGTTTTGGGGCCAAAGGTGGTGATTTTGCTATTGCGTATGTGATTGCGCACGAGATTGGTCATCATATTCAAACAATTTTGGGTACATCAGCAAAAATGCGACAGCTGCAGCAAGGCAAAAGCGAAACCGAAGCCAATAAATTGTCTGTTTGTTTGGAATTGCAAGCCGATTTTTATGCTGGCGTTTGGGCCAAACATAATCAGCAAAACCTTGATATTGATGATATTGACGAGGCTTTGAGTGCCGCACAAGCCGTAGGCGATGATGCTATTCAATCTAAAATGCAAGGACATGTGGAGCCAGATACTTTTACGCACGGTAGTTCAGAGCAACGAAAATACTGGTTTATGAAGGGATATAAAACGGGAGATATCCAACAAGGCGATACTTTTTCGGAGTTGCGTTAATCTTCTGTTGCAATTCGAGCCATAATAGGAAAATGATCGGAATCCATAATGTCTATATAGTTATGGAAAGATTTGATTTTCAATGTCTTATCTGCAAATATATAATCAATTCTGGCAGGATAGTAATCAAAATCGTATGATTTTCCAAAGCCTTGTCCTGCTTCTTCAAAGCTGTCTTGTAAATCGCCTTTTATAGTGCGATATACATACGAAAAAGCACTATTATTCATATCTCCACACAAAATAATTGGGTGATTACTCGTGTTTTTGTGTTTGTTAACGATTTCAGCTTGAAGTTGTTGTATGCTAAATGCTTTGCTTATACGTTTGAAAATTCTTTCTGATTTCTTTTGATTTATCTCATTAATATCTTCTGAAATATCGCTTACATCGGGCGAAATTTTAATCGATTGCAAGTGCATACAATATACCCTAATGGTGTCTTTTTTTCTTACTAAATCTACAAAAATGGCGTTATTGCTTGAGTTTGGAAATTCAATATTTCCTTTTTTTATGATTGGAAATTTAGAAAAAATTGCTTGCCCGGTTTTGATTTTGTGCGTGGAGTTGATCGATATGTAGTGATATTTGTATTTTGTGTAATCAAAATTTTTTGTGTTAGAATACTCTTGAATACACAATATTTCGGGGTCAGTTTCTTTAATAAAATCAGAAATTTCAACAGGAATAGTTTGCTTTTCAGACCATTCAAATTTGTTAAACAACCTTACATTATAACTCATTATTTTGAAATCTGTATCCAATTTTGGAACATTTTTTTCTGAAAATTTATAAAATTTATTGATAAAAGTGATGCCACACAACAAAATGATTCCTGAAACTAATAATTGCTTTTTGAATTGAATAATCCAATAGCCAAAAAACATAACGTTTAAGATGAGCATCATTGGTAAAAACAATGTTAACACTGACAAAACCGGAAAAAGTTTTGGTGCCAAAAACGGCAAGACATAGGCAACTATTGATAAAATTGCTAAAATGATATTAAAAAAAAAGACGACTTTGTTGAACCAAGATAGATTTTTCATTTCAAATATTTATCAAACGCATATTTTAGCAAAATTGAATTTTCAAATTTATAATAAATAACCTTATTTATCATTTCATTTGGATTAAAAATCAAATTTATAATGCGCTCCCACCATAAACTGTAATCCTTGAGAAGGAAAATTCACCCATTTTTGATAATTTTGACCGCTTATATTATTGATTTTTGTATATAATGCTAGTTTTTCATTGTATTGATATTCCAAATTAAAATTCGCATCAAAATAGGGATCTAAATTTATATCTCCACCAATGAATGCCGGTTCAAAAGCTAAAATTTTGAAATCTTTTCTCACTCCAGCATAAAAAATATGTGTTGCTGCAGACCACTTTTCTAAAAAATGCCACTCCAAAAATGAGCTTGCTCTAAAATCGGGTAAATTCCAAGCAAAAGTTTCTACATCAGCCGAATAGCTATTGTATTCGGCATTAATTCGCATCGAAAAACGATCCGCAAAATCGGCATTCAATTCGCCAAAAAAGCCTGTCGTCTTTATATTGTCATACACTACACCAAATGAATTTCCGTTTTCGTAATCTCTATTTGTTGTAAAATTATTGTAAGGATTGTTTTTAAAAAGGGCCTTGTTTTTTTCGTCAATCAATGTGGCTTTTAATGTGTAGCCTACATTATTTGTCAATTTTCCTTTTATACCAATATTAAAATCATAGGTTTTATCAGTTGGTAAAATGGTCAATGTTGGTGACAAAAATGGGTTTTGATCCACAAAATCATGATATGAATTTTGAGTCAAATTTCCGTCCAAACTAGCAAAGGCAATCAATATGTTATCCACCAAGTTAGCACTAGCACTAATATTTGGATACACAAATGTTTTTTGTGAATTGCCCAAATCTATTCCTGATACAACCATTTTGGTGTTGTTTTGCAATACAACCTTGGCACCAATATTGATGTTATACATTTCATTTTCGATGGTGTAATTTGGGTTTATACAAAAATTTAAGAAAGTTGATTCATTTGATGTTGCTGTCAAACTTGTATCACTTCCGTAAAATTTTTCAAAAAAATTGGATTGGTATTTTATTCCAACTATTGTTTTTAATATGCTTTCTCCAATATTAAATTTAAAAATTGGTTGCAATTCAAAACTGTTTTCCAAAGAGTTGTTCGAATCCACAAAACGATCAAATTTTGCTGCAATATCGCTTACAAAACTATCCTTAAAATCAATTTTGGCTTGTGCATAAAAATCTTGGAAGCTATGATTTGGGTTGATTTTATTTTGTAGCAAATAGATTTCATCAGGGCCAAAAATAGCACCAAAATTTTCTGGCAAACCATACCAACTATACATTTGATGCTGATATCCTATACTGGTTTTCCAAGCATAATTTTCTAGTTTTTCTCCATAATTCAAATCAAAATCGCTGTTGCTATATTTATTGTTTAAGACTATATTTGGAATATTTCCTTGTGAAGATTGATGCGACAATTTTGCACCGAAATAGCCTGCTTCGCCAATGTTTTCTGTAATAAATAAACCGGCGTTTACAGTTCCATAATTTCCAAATCCAATGGATGCGTAATTTTTATAAAGGGATGCTTTTTGTTTTTGCTCGACATTTGCTGCCCGTCCTTTTGCTGGCGCAAAAGTTGAAGCAACTGGAAACGAAAAAATATCATATTTGATGATTTCTTTTTTTGAATTTTCAGAATCATCTATAATTGGGTTGTCTTTAATTTTAAAAGCATCAGAAATTGAGGGTGTATATGGTTTTACAACATTTACAACTTCTGTTCCAATATTTTCGTCTTTTTTTTGAGAAAAAGAATTTTGAATCGAAAAAATTATCAAGCATAACGTACTGATTTTTATTAATTTATTCATTTTATATAAATTTTATGTTTTTATATTAGTGTTGAATTGACGAATTTGTTTTTGACTCTTCAACTTTAATTTGTTCCTGAACCATTTTTGCTTCGTCAATAACATCTTTAAATTCTGTGAAATTTTTGATAACACTTTCCAAGATATAATTTGCTTGAAAAGCATCTTTTAGAGCATAAAAATTTTTTGCCATAACAACCAATCCCTTAGCACCAAAATATTTGTAACCTGAATAATTTTTGGTCAATTTTTGAATTATTATATTTGAAGCTTCAAATTGGGCATCAATATTTTTAAAATAGGCATCATAAAATAGGGCTTCTGCGGCCAATTCGCCTTTAGCAATTTTCAATAATTGGGCATAAGCGCTCCTTGCTTTTTTGTCGTCATTGGTTTTGATAGCGGCTCGTGCTACGATTATTTGTGCATCACTCCGCACTTTATCATCTGTTTTTTGATTATTCAAAACTTTTTCTGCTGCCAAAACTGCATTCATAAAATCTTGTTTTTCAAAATATATTTTCATCAAATTGGCTTGGGCAAAAGTAATATTTTGCGGAAAATCTGCTTCGATTTCTAACCTTTTCAAAATTTGAAGTGCTTTTTCTTGGTTTTTTGATTTGATATAAATTTCAGACAACCGTACCAAAGATGGTTCTGTAAATTCATTTTTTGATTTTGAAATAACATATTCATAATTGGGCTGCGCATTGTTTTCTAATCCTTCGGCAAAATAGAGTTGTGCCAAATAATAATTGGCATTTAGAGCATGATTTCCGTTAGCAAATTTGGCCAAATAGCTTACAAATCCAGAAATGGCTTGTTTTGTATTGTTTTGCAAATATTGTTTTTCTGCAGCCTCATACGTATCGTTATCTAACTCTATATCAGTTACTTGAACAAAAGATAGTGTTTTTACCCAAACGGCATAATCGTCAACATTGCCGCTGTCAACATAGATTAATCTTGCGGTGGCAACGGCTTCTAAAGCTTCGGGCGTGCTACTATATTCGGCAGCTACTTTTTTGAATTTCACCAATGCCAAACTGTTTTTATCATTATTATAATAGATCAAACCTTGTTTCAAAATTGCTTTTGAAGCATATATTCCGTTTTTAAATTCACCCAAAAGTTGGTCAAATGTGGCTAAAGCCTCTTCGTTTTTATTTTCAGAAATATAAGTATTTCCTAATTCAAACATGGCATCGTCCCGATATTGTGATTTTGAAAATTTTGAAATAAATTGTTTCAAGTCATCAATTTTTGTCAAGTTTTGATCTATAAATCCATAACAAATTGCTTTTTGAAACGTGGCGTAATCTAGATCTATTCCATTCATTTTCATAGATTTATTATATGATTCTATAGCGAGTTGGTATTGTCCAGAAACAAAATAACTGTCTCCAATTCTCAAAAACGAATCGTTTAAACGTTGTTTATCTCCATTTGATTGTGCTACAAATTTGTCAAAATAAAGTGCTGCTTGTTCATATTGTTTTAGCTTGAAATAGCAATATCCCAAATTATAATTACAATTTTTAAATTCAGCGGTGTTATCTGACGCTGCGATATTCAAAAACTGTTTGAAACTTAGCAATGCCGCCTCAAAATTGTCTAAACCAAACTCTGTTTCTGCTTTCCAAAAGGTAGCTTTTGCCAAAAATTTTTGATCACGCGGCTCCGCAATCGATCTCAAAAGCATTGCTAAAGCCTCTTGATAGTTGCCATCAGCATACAATTCGAGTGCACGATAGTAGGCTACTTTTTGAAATATTTTTTTGTTTTCAAAACTGTCTAATTTTTCTAAAAGTTGTAAGGCTCCTTTATAATTTTTTGAAGTTACATACGAGTCAATCAACAACGTTTCAACAGTAACTTTGTTTGCATTTGCTGGATATTTTTTCAAAAATGAAGTTAAAATATCAGGAACAGATTGGTATGAATTTCCAATTTCATAACTTAGTTTGGCATAATTTAAGGCGGCATCCTCCTGAATTTTTGATTCAAATTTCATTTCAGAGGCGTTCTTAAAAGCATTCAAAGCCTGTTGTTTTTGGTCTAATTTTAGGTAGCTTTCGCCCAAATGATAATAGGCATTTTGTGCGACAGCATCTTTTCCGTCAATGATTTTATTAAATTGGGCGATTGCTTTCTCAAAATCGTTTTGTTTATAAAAAGCATAACCTAAAATATAAAAATCGGTGTTGCTCCACTTTCCTTTTTTCCCTTTATATGCCGCCAAATAGGGGATTGATTCAGTATATTTTTGTAAATTAAAATAACTTTCACCAATAATTTTGCTTAATTCAGATTTTTCTGAAGCATTTGATTTTGTCAAAGCTTTTTTTCCCAAATCGATTGCTTGGTCAAATTTACCTGCTTTAAAATTCATATCTGCCTGAAAATAAGACATTTTGTCTTGATATTGCGTTTCACCGGCTACCTGATCAAATTGTTTTGTAGCTTCTGAATAATCATCATTTTCATAGGCCATAAATCCTAAATAATACTTGGCTTGTGTTCCAAATTCGCGAGAATTGGTTACTTTATTAAAATAATTGATGGCTTCTTTCTTGTTTTTTGAAACAAAAAACGAATATGCTTTTTCAAAACAAAATCTTTCGGTTTCTAAAGTTGTCAAATCGGTTTCGTCAACTTTTTCAAACCATTCTAGTGCCAATTGAAATTGATTTTGTTCAAAATAATATTGCGCTACCTCTATATATGCTCTGTTTTTTTTGGTACTTGTAGGATTGTTTTTTACAAAATCTTCTACCATTTTTGTGGCATTCGGCTGTTGAAGATGTATAGCACAATTTGCGATATAATACTCGCAATCAGATTTTTGACTTTCATTTTGTTGTGATATTTTTTCAAACAAAAGTTGTGCCGATAAGTATTGCTTGTCTTTAAATAGCGAAATTGCTTCTTGAAGTGAAGCAGTTTCTGGATTATAAATCGCTGTTTTTTGTGCAGAAATTGAAATACAATTTACAAAAAATGAAATTAAAATAAATAGCCGAAATTGTTTGTTCATCATTTTTGGTTTTAAAAATTCAAAGATATTAATTCCAAATTTGATAACGATTGTATTGCAAAATTTATTGCACAATTTATTTTTTAATCCAATAAAATTTGATTTTTTAGTAAATCTTCAAATGTTTCACGACTTCTTATGAGTGTTGCCTTTCCGCCGTCATTCCACAAAACTTCCGAAGGTTTGTAGCGTGAATTATAATTTGACGACATCGAAAAACAGTAGGCACCTGCATTTCGAAATGCCAATATATCTCCCTCCTTGATTTCTGCAATTCGACGATTGTTGCCAAATGTGTCTGTTTCGCAAATATAACCCACAACGGTATAAAATCGCTCTTTCCCTTTTGGATTCGAGATGTTTTCGATATGGTGTTGTGATCCATAAAGCATTGGTCTGATTAGGTGGTTAAAACCGCTATCAACCCCAGCAAATACTGTTGATGTTGTTTGTTTTACTACATTTACTTTGGTCAAAAAATAGCCTGCCTCGCTTACTAAAAATTTGCCTGGCTCAAATGCCAATGTCAATTCTCGTCCATATTCTTTTTCGAATTGTAGGAATCGCTTTGATAATTTTTTTCCAAATTCTTCGATATTTGTTTCAATATCATTTTTGTGATATGGCACTTTGAAACCACTTCCAAAATCTAAAAAATCTAAAGTTTTGAAATTTTTTGCTGCCTCAAATAATATTTC
>JANNBA010000116.1:0-20921 GCA_031384845.1 Bacteroidota bacterium | reverse complement strand
CGCAAGTGGGCGCTAACACGAACCACTCACAGATTGCTGATGATAATGATAATAATGTGCAATACGAAGTGGCTCCATTCTATCAATCCATAAATCGTGAATATGTATATGAAAGCCAAAAAGCCAAACATTAAATAGCCTTGAACATTATTATCATTATCATCAGCGACCTGTGAGTGATTTGCGTTAGCGCCCACTTGCGTTAAATCAAATATCTTGGTTAATTGCCACAGGGCAACCGATACTAAAAGTAAAACTATAATTACCAACAAACTTGTCATCTGTTTTTTTTTTAAATATTAATAATGAAAATGCTTACTTTCTTCGATATATGGATTTCTTGTTGGCAACAAAGGTGCTTTTGTAAGTGCATTAAACACCACATATATAAACAAACCTACAAAGAAAAGCAACGAACTAATTTCTGAAATCCCGATAAACCACTGTGTTCCAACAGTTGACGGCATTATCATATTGAAAAAATCTACATAATGACCCAGCAAGATTACCGTGCCGGCCATTACTAAAATCCAAGTAAGGCGTTTGAAATCTGTATTGATTAAAATTAAAATTGGAAATACAAAATTCATAACAATCATACCAAAAAATGGCAAGTTGAAATCTTGAATTCTTGTGATAAAATAACCCACTTCTTCAGGAATATTTGAATACCAAATCAGCATAAATTGTGAAAACCACAAATAAGTCCAAAACACACTAATACCGAACATAAATTTGGCTAAATCGTGGATGTGGCTTGTATTAACTTTTTCTAAAAGTCCAATTGATTTGAGATACAATGTAACCATACATATTGTAGTGATGCCACTTACAAAGAAACTAGCAAAAACATACCAACCGAATAAGGTACTAAACCAGTGTGGATCTATAGACATAATCCAGTCCCACGACATAATTGATTCTGTAACGATGAAAAACACCAAAAACATTGCCGAAATATTGAAATTCTTTTTGTAAAAAGCATTGTCTGTAGCGGCGTCTTGTGCCAAACAGTTTTTACGAGAAAAATAACGATACAAATTCCAACCAGTCAAGAAAATAGCAGCTCTAATCAACCAAAATGGAATATTAAGATAACCAGATTTGTTAAAAATTAATTTATCAAAAGTTGGTTTGGTTTTGTCTAACAGCTCTGGATCCATCCAAACAAAAAGGTGGTTAAAATTCATAGCAGATAAAACTAAAATCACAAAGAAAATAACCGATCCTACTGGCAAATAAGCCGTAATTCCTTGCATAACTCTAAACAAAACTGGTGACCAACCTGCTTGTGCCACTTGTTGAATGGCATAAAATGCTAATGCACCAAGCGAGAGTAGCATCAAAAATATACAAGCTACATAAAGCGCAGCCCAAGGTTTGTTTTGCAATTGATTTAAAACGTGTTTCAAGTGTTTTTGATGCTCAAGATGCGCTTCTTCCGCTAAAGCTTTTTCATCATGATGGTTGATTGAGATTGCAGTTGAAGCAGTTTTAGTACTGTCCTCAACAGTGATAGTTTCTGTAGGAGTAGCTTCGGAGGTAGTGATTGCTGCGTGCGTATCGGCTTGCATTACCTTTGGCATTTCGCCAGCGGTATGCGTTGCTACTGTGTGCGCTTCTGAATGACCGTGGGCATCTGCTGCGAGTATTTTTTCTACTTCTTCCGTTGTTTTTGGTGCATTAAAAAACCCAATTCCTATACCAATAGCACCAATTGCCATCAAAAGGAATGAAAAAGTTTTTAGTTTGCTTGAAAATGTGTACATATCTATTATATCAGTGTGTTATACAATTATAATTGGCTTTTTAATTTCATTACATAAGCGGAAACCATCCATCTTTCAGTGGCGCTCAACTGATTGGCATAAGACCCCATCGAATTGATACCATAGGTTTGAACGTGAAAAATACTTCCTTCGTTGATGACCCTATCTTTATAGCTTGGAACGCCCAAAAACTTTTCTCGCTTTACCAAATTACCTTTTCCATCTCCGGCTTCTCCGTGACAAATTGCGCAATAAATGTTATACAAGCCTTTTGATTTTTCCAAATCGACTGCAGTAGAATCCAAAGGAGATTTTGAACCAGCTTTTGCAGCTTCATATCCCTCTGTTGTGTTTGCATATAAATAGGGTACATAACCACGTTTTATGGTGCCATCTGGTGGCAATTGACCTTCTTTCCCATTTTTGAATGCTTTTGATTCAGAATAGGTTTCGTAGCCTATTGATTCGTACATATTTGGGAAATACTGATAATTTGGACTTCCTTTATCATGGCAAGCAGTTGCAAATGCAGCTACTACCAATATCATTATTATTTTGTTCAAGCTTTTCATATTAAAATTAGTGCTTTTCGATTACTTTAACTTCTATTGCTCCGGTGCTTTCAAAAAAACTAACCATCGCTGATTCGTCTCCATGAACGGCTACTTCCATCAAAAAATGATCGTCTGTGGTTCTTACATCAGGGTTTTCTGCAGCTTTGAATGGCCACAATCTGCTTCTCATGTAAAAGGTTATAACCATTAAATGCGCTGCAAAAAATACGGTCATTTCAAACATAATGGGTACAAATGCTGGCATATTTTCGATATAACTAAAACTTGGTTTGCCACCAATATCTTGGGGCCAATCCTGAATCATAATAAAATTCATCATCCAAGTTGCAAATGAAATACCACAAACGCCATATATAAAGGCGCAAATTGCTAATCGCGTTGGTGCTAATCCCATAGCTTTGTCTAATCCGTGAACCGGAAAAGGTGTAAAAACATCTTCGATATGATGGTGCGCAGCTCGTGTTTTTTTGACGGCGTCCATCAATATATCATCGTCATTATAAATGGCGTAAATAACTTTATTACTCATGGTGTGACTCTTTATTTTCTTCTCTACGTTTTTTGTAATATTCTCCCGAGGTTTTCAAAATTGTTTTTACTTCTGCTTGAGCAATTACTGGAAAAGCTCTGGCATACAACAAAAATAAAACAAAAAAGAATCCGATTGTGCCTATAAATATTCCGATATCAACAAACGTTGGCGAAAACATTGTCCATGAAGACGGCAAATAATCGCGGTGAAGTGAGGTTACAATAATTACAAATCTTTCAAACCACATTCCGATATTAACTACAATCGAAATGATAAACGAAAACATGATGCTAGTTCTCAATTTTTTGAACCACATAAATTGAGGCGAAAACACGTTGCAAGTCATCATAGACCAATATGCCCACCAATATGGCCCAGTAGCTCTGTTCAAAAACGCATATTGCTCATATTCTACTCCAGAATACCACGCTACAAAAAGTTCTGTGATATAGGCTACTCCGACTATCGAACCTGTAATCATAATTACAATATTCATCAACTCGATATGTTGAACGGTGATATATGCTTCTAATTTGGATACTTTTCTCATAATAATAAGCAAGGTATTTACCATTGCAAAACCTGAAAAAACGGCTCCAGCAACAAAATATGGCGGGAAAATGGTGGTGTGCCATCCCGGAATTACTGAAGTAGCAAAATCAAATGATACAATTGTATGCACCGATAGCACTAAGGGTGTTGCCAATCCTGCAAGCACAAGTGATACTTCTTCAAAACGTTGCCAGTCTTTGGCACGACCACTCCAGCCGAAACTTAAAATAGAATAGATTCTTTTGTTGAACGGTGTTACAGCTCTATCTCGAATCATCGCAAAATCTGGCAATAATCCTGTCCACCAAAAAACTAATGATACAGACAAATAGGTAGAAATTGCAAATACATCCCACAATAAAGGAGAGTTAAAGTTGACCCAAAGCGAACCAAATTGATTTGGAATTGGCAATACCCAATAAGCCAACCAAGGACGACCCATGTGAATAATTGGAAATAATCCTGCTTGAATAACAGAAAATATAGTCATTGCTTCGGCAGATCGGTTGATAGCCATTCTCCATTTTTGACGAAATAGTAACAGAACCGCAGAAATCAATGTTCCAGCATGCCCAATTCCAACCCACCAAACGAAGTTTGTAATATCCCAAGCCCAACCAACTGTTTTGTTTAGACCCCAAGTACCAATTCCGGTTGAGATGGTATATATTATGCAGCTCAATCCCCAAAGGAATGCGGCTAATGCGATTGAAAATACAATCCACCATTGTTTGTTGGCTCTTCCTTCTACAGGGGCAGCAACATCTACTGTTACATCATGATAAGATTTATCACCGATAACAAGGGGTTTTCTAATGGGTGCTTCGTAGTGAGACGACATAATCCTTTTTATTGTTTAGTATTAATTTTTATTTTCTAAAATCAATCTTATGACTGAATATTTTTATGTATTTCTAACTTTTACATGATACATCACATTTGGTTTCGTACCTACATGTTCTAATAAGTGATACATTCTATCCTCTTCCAAAAGCGAGGCTACTTGGCTTTCTTTGTCATTAACATCGCCAAAAATCATTGCTCCGGTTGAACATGCACTTGAGCAGGCCGTTTGAAACTCGCCATCTTTAATGATTCTTCCTTCTTTTTTGGCAGTCAAAATGGTCATTTGCGTTTTTTGAATACACATCGAACATTTTTCCATAACTCCACGTGAACGAACATTGACATCTGGATTTAATACCATACGCCCCAAATCATCATTCATATTATAATCAAACTCGCTATTTTTATTATACAAAAACCAGTTAAATCTTCGTACTTTATAAGGGCAGTTGTTAGCACAATATCTTGTTCCAACACAACGGTTGTAAGCCATTTGATTTTGCCCTTGACGCCCATGAGAGGTTGCCGCAACAGGACAAACCGTTTCGCAGGGTGCATGGTTGCAATGTTGACACATTACCGGCTGAAACGCTACTTGAGGGTTTTGTGCAGCAAGTTCCATTTGTCTGAAACCTCCTAACGAACCAGTAGTTTTTTCGTCTCCTACAATAAAACCACCTAAATCTAATCCATCAAAATTATCTTTCTTATCATCATCTTCAGCAAAAGTTGCTTCTGACGAATAATAACGATCGATACGCAACCAGTGCATATCACGGCTTCGTCGTACCTCTGTTTTTCCTACAACCGGCACATTGTTTTCGGCGTGGCAAGCAATAACGCAGGCACCACAGCCCGTACAGGCATTCAAATCTATCGAAAGATTAAAATGGTGACCTACAGATCTGTCAAATGAAGTCCACAAATCTACCTCGGTGGCTTTTACTGGATTATGATCCATAGAAACCATTGGTTGTGGGTTCCAAATTTTGGCTTCTTTGGTATTAAAAATCTCCAAAGTTGTTTCTTTGATAATATCACCACGTCCCATCAATGTTTTTTGCAATTGAACGCAAGCAAACTCATGATCTCCGTCTGTTTTTGTAATTTTTACAGCTTGTACATTATTAAAATTTTTGTATAAACTATAGGCGTTTACACCCACTTGCATTTCTTCTTTTAGAGCTGCTTTTTTTCCGTATCCTAAAGCCAATCCGATCGTGCCAATCGCTTGTCCTGGCTGAATAATCACGGGTATGTTTTCTAATTTTGTTCCACCAACTTCGGCAGTCACATAGCTTCCGTTTAGTCCACCATTGGCAACATTTGTATTTTCTAATTGGTATTTATCAGCATCTGCTTTTGAAATCGTGATATAATTGTCCCAAGAAACTCGGGTGATTGGATCTGGAAATTCTTGCAACCAAGGATTATTGGCTTGTTGCCCGTCTCCCAAACCGGTTTTGGTATTCAAGATTAATTCTAATCCTGTTGTTGCTTTTGATTGTGATAGTGTTTTTGCTGCTGTCGCAAAATCTACTGATCCGGCCGAGGCTACATTACTTGTACCCACAAAAACCCCATCATGCAAAACTTGATTCCAGTTTGAACCAGATACGATAGTGGTAGCATTTGTTTTTAGATAGTCATAAAAACTACCCGAAATACCATTCCATAACATTAATGCTTCTTGAAATTGTTTGGTTGCATCAAACAAAGGTCTTATCGTTGGTTGTGTCAAACAATAAGTTCCTTTTGTGATGCTCACATCTCCCCACGATTCTAAATAATGGGTTGTGCCAATAGCAATATTAGTGGTTGATGCAGTTTCGTCTTCCTTTAAAGAAAATGCTACTGATAATTTTACTTTTTTCAATGCGGCAACAAATTCTTGACTATTTGGCATGGTATAAACCGGATTTACACCACTCATTATTAGTGTATGTACTTTTCCGGCGGTCATGTCTGCCAATAAAGCTGTCATTTTTTGGTTTGAACCTTTTCTAATTTGACGTGTACCGCTCAATACAAATGCTTCGCTTGCTAATGCTTTGTTGATTGCTAAAACCAACAATTGTGCATTTTTGTCTTCGATTCCCGAAACCAAAACGCCTTTTGAACCAGCTGCTTTGAGTTGTTGAGCCGCTTTTGTAGCCTCTGATTTTGTGTTTGCATCTAAACTAACTGCTACAGATGCTCCCGTTATGATATTATAAATCTGAACTAAAACTTGTTTTTGATTAAAAGTTGTCATCGGAAAACGCTTGTCTGCAGCTGCGCCAGAAAGTGTCATATTGGCTTCAAACTGAATGTGTTTTGACATTTTTCCGTTTTTAGGAATTCTGCCTTGTGCATAAGCTGCATCATAACCTCCGCCTTGCCAATCGCCCAAAAAGTCTGCTCCAACGGCAACTATTACGGCAGCTTTTGAAAAATCATAATCAACCAAGGCTCTTTCTCCATAAACAGTTTCAAAGGCATCAAGTGCATCTGAAGATGAAACGGCATCATAAACCAAATGTTTGGCAGTTGGGTTTTTAGTAATAAAATCTGCTATTAACTTTTCGGTAGTTGGGCTTGCTAAAGTGTTTGTCAACAAAACTACGGATTGAGAAGTAGCTTTTGCTTCTGCAAGACTTGCGGATATTCTGGCAGATACAGCATCAAACGAGGCAACTTTGGCATCCATTTTGGCTGTTTTCAAACGCATACTGTCGTATAATGACAATATTGAAGCGTGTACTCTGGCGTTTGCCGAAAATTTGGCACCTTCAATTTTATTGTTCTCAATTTTGATAGGTCGCCCTTCGCGGGTTTTTACTAAAATATTAGCAAAATCAAAACCATCAAATACGGTGGTGGCATAAAAATCTGCGACACCCGGAATAATCGATTCTGGTTGAACTACATAAGGAATAGATTTTACTACAGGCCCTTCGCAGGCAGCAAGTGATGCGGCAGCAGTTGTAAAACCTACGTACTTTAAGAAATCACGTCTTGTTGTTGAGGATGCTGAAAGTGTGGCTTCGTCACCAAGAAATTCGTCGGTTGGAATTGCTTCAACAAATTCGTTATTTCTTAACGCCTCAACAATAGAGCTATTTTCGTTTAGCTCTTCAACACTTTTCCAGTATTTTTTGTTTGATGACATCTTTATATAAATATTAGCTTCTTAATTATTAGTTTTTTTAGTTCAATGTATGGTTTACATTAATAGTGGCATTTTCCGCATTCTAAACCTCCCATTTGGGCTGCAGTAAGCTTATCGACACCGTATTTTTTTGAAAGTTGGTCATGAATTTTGGTGTAATATTCATTGCTTTCCATATTGACATTGGTTTCGCGGTGGCAGTTGATACACCAACCCATTGTAAGAGGGGCAAATTGTTTTTGAATTTCGTAGGTTTCTACTGGCCCGTGGCATTTTTGACATTCAATTCCTGCAACCGTAACGTGTTGTGAATGGTTAAAATAAACAAAATCTGGCAAATTATGGATTCTAATCCATTTTACAGGTTGTGTTTTTCCGGTATATTTTTGGTTTACTTTATCCCATCCAACTGCATCATACAATTTTTGAATTTCTGCAGTATAGTAATCTTTGGTATATTCTACATAAGTAGAATCTTTTGAGCCTTGAAATTCTGCAATATTTTTGTGGCAATTCATACATACATTTAGCGAAGGAATACCAGCATTTTTACTCACTCTTGCAGATGAGTGACAGTATTTACAATCTATACCATTTTCTCCAGCATGTATTTTGTGCGAATAATGGATTGGTTGAATTGGTTGATAATCTGTATTAATGTCAATTTGCATAAAAAACCCATATACAAAATAAGCACTAGACAACAATAGAAATATTGCCGTTACCAAAACCAAAAACTGATTTTGTGCATAAGCCTTCCATATAGGTAGTGTTTTTTCTTTTGGAGCTACTTCGATACCGTTGTTTTTGGCAATTTTGTTAAGAACTCGTGTTACTAAAAACAGCATCACAACAAGCATCAACATGACAAGTGCTAATCCAAATAATACTATATTATTGGTCATTCCATCTGCTGCTTGTGGGCCACCAGGGAGTGCGGTTGTGCTGGCTTTAGCTTCTTCTTTTGGTTGAGATGTATAGGCTATAATATTGTCTATATCGGCTGTCGAAAGTTGAGGAAAAGCAGTCATTACAGATTTGTTGTACTCTTCAAAAATTTTGACAGCAGCAGCATCTCCAGACTTTATCAACTCTGAACTATTGTGAATCCATTTATAAATCCACGCCTTATCATATTTTGCTCCAACATTTCTCAATGCTGGCCCAGTCATTTTGGCGTCAAGCTTGTGGCAAGCGGCACAATTGGAGTTGAACAAGGCTTTTCCGGCGGCTGGATCTGCACTTGCGGCGGCTGGTGCTGCGGCAGCTACTGGCGTAGCAGGTTGTTGTGCAAATGTGTGTAAGGAAAAAGTTAGCAGCATTGCAAAACTTAATATTAATTTCCTTGAAATCGAATTATGGTTACCCACCTTTTTCATATTATAAAATAGTTTATCACGTCAATTTGAACTGTTGTTTATACAAATTTGTAAGAAAAAACAATACGGTTTTTAAAAACTTGCACAAAAATACGACTTATCAACTATTCTCAAAAACATAAATATATCTTAATTACTAATTTATACTTAATCTAAATAAGAGTTCCTTTTGTTTTTGGCTACAATTTCTTACATTTGTTTAAAAAACACCACTTTATGAATTATTTTAGCACCACTTTGAAGTTATTAACCTGTCTAATTACTTTTATTTTTTCAAATTTTATTTTAGCACAAGACAACAAAACAACTGTAAATCAAAGCGAAAAATTTGAAATGCTGTTGACAGAGAAGCGAAAATTGAATGCAAGTACATCTCAAAACGACCGCTACAAAATTGAAATTTTTAATGGCGATGCCGAAAGTACCAAAAAAGCATTGGCAGATTTTAAAAAAGCCAATAAAAGCATAGATGCTTCGATTGCATTTTTCACTCCTTTATATAAGGTTGTTGTTGGTAATTTCAAAAACCGCTTTGAAGCCGAGAAAAGCTTAATTGAGTTGAAAAAAACTTATAAAACGGCTCATATTGTAAAACCAAAAGATTAATTAAGTTATTTTAATTTCTTGTGTAAGGAAAGTCCCATCCCCTTTATCTACTCTAATGGTATAAATTCCAGCAGATGTAGGCACAAAATTATAAACAGTCTGAAGCTCAAAAACAGGCAAAGTGCATACACAACCCCCATATTTTGCGATAACTTTTATGGTTTTTTGATTGCCCACATTAGTTTCTTCAAATTTTAAAAAATTTCCGCAACCACTTGTAATCCAGTAGGTTATGATGATTTCTATGTTTTGCCCAACTTGGGCAACAGCAGGTACTACAACCTCAGAAACAGGCGCAACAACAGTAGAAACACAATCTGTATCTGGATTTTCGATAGGCTTTTTGTCTGCCGTACAGCCAAATAATATGCAAATCTGAAATACTAGAATAAAAATTTTTTTCATATTAATTTTGTAATAAATCAATTTTTTGATTGATAAGGTTCATAAAAGCATGATATTGAGTTGGTACATTTGACTGAAATTGATCGAAAATCCAAAACTTATGTACTCCACCAATGTGATACTCCAAATACAATCCTCCGCCATCACTAGCATCGGGCATGCCAAAAACGGTATTAGTATCGGTAAGCAAAGCCGTCGGAAAATCGACCATCAAATTGGACACCATCTCATATTTTTCGACAGAAAGCGCCTGAAAATTTCCAACATAAAAATCATCCCATTTTGGGTATGAGTCGTTTGAATCCTCAAATAATACGTTGTTTTGAATTTTGAAAATCTCGATGCAACTTTCGCCTCCGCAAAAACCATAAAAGCGACCAAAAACGACAAAATCTGTACTTGTATCAATAGGGATTTGAACTTCTTTTTTGCTACATGAACCACTAAATGTGATCATCAACAGTAAAAGCAAAGTGCAAATGTGATTTTTCATTTTTTGAAATATTTAATTTAGAGTTTCCTATTTTCTTCAAAAACTAATTGTTATTTTAGGAATGATTTTGAATAAAGAAAGCGTATTTCCATTTAACAAATTTATACAATTTTTTTTGACCCTACAAACGGATATTGGTGTTTTGTGAAAAAGGAGTGCAATTTTGGCAGGGATTACTTATTGAAATTGAAATAACAATCGCTACTCAATTTTAGTTCAAAACAACAGATTCTATAGCTATTCGGGGCATATTGCTACATGGCGAAGCCAATAAAGACCAATTTAGTTTGACGCTAAGAGGCAAAGTTGCTGTTGCTAAATTAATGGTCGAATTGGAAGGCAATTGATCAAATCGATATGTTGTAGTCTCGCCGGCAATCGTGATAAACCAGCCGCCACAACAAGGACAAAGCGCAAAATCCTCTCCCGTGATCACGGCTTCAGATTCAAAATCGATGGTGTTTTTGGGTTCCGCTTTTGAGCATCCCAAGAAAACAAAAATTACTGCTAAAAATACAACACTTTTTGGTCCCATACTTTCTTCATTTATACATTAATATTCACTACAAATCCTTCATGAGCTCGAACATTAAAAACAGTGCCATTTTCAAAAATAAGATATTGTGCTTTGATACCAATCAATTTTCCAAAAAACGAGGCTAACTTTTCGAGATTCAAACTCTGGATTTTTTTTGGATATGCCAAAACAGGAAAATCCAAAATGGTCAAATTGGTTTGATTGACATCAAAATAATCCTGAACTTCTTTTGGAATCAAATTTTGCAAACCTGATTTAATAGCCACCAAATCTGCAGTTACGATTTCGTTTTTGAGCATTTTTTGCCAATTGGTTTTGTCAACAAAATGGCTTTTGAGCGCTACCTCTGTAATGCCCGCCAAATAACGATTTGGCACTTCTACAACCGCAATAGCCTGGCTTGCGCCTTGATCGATCCACCTTGTTGGCACTTGGGTATTGCGGGTTACACCAACTTTTATGTCGCTCGACAACGCCAAATAAACCGTGTGCGGTTGCAGTTGTACCTTGATTTCATATTCCAAATCTCGATCTTCTATATTCAAATGGGCTGTGCTTAACTCTGGTTTTAGAATCCAATCTCCCGCCGATGCGCTTTGTGTGGCACAATCATAACAATATCCTTGTCTAAATATCTTTTTCTTTTTGTTGCAATTCAAACATTGATAACCAACAAAAATAATTTCCATATCTTTGTTTATCAACTGATTGATATTCAAAAAACTATTTTCAAACACCAAATAATATTGAATTGGAGTGCCAATTTCGGTTTGCATTTTGCGAAGAACGCCTTGATATGTCATAAGTAAAATTGCTAAAATGAAAATAGTTTTTTAGGTTTATAAAATAAAAATAGTATTTTTGATGATTCTGTAAAATTAATCATTTTTTGCCATTTAAAACCAAAATCCATTTCAAAAAAATTTGCGCTTATGCCCTTTCCTATCATCAACTCGATTGCAACCTGGTTTTTGAAACAGCGTATCCATCAAATGGAGCTGTTTTTAAAATACCCAAACGAGGTGCAAGAAGAGCTGTTGCTCAATCTTATCAAAGCTGCCGAAAATACAGTTTTTGGCAAAAAATATGATTTTTTTTCGACAAAAAGTTATGCCACTTTTGCAGAGCGAGTGCCCATTGCTGCCTATGAAGATCTTGAACCACTGATAAGTAGAACACGACAAGGCGAGCAAAACGTGATTTGGGAAACACCCATAAAATGGTTTGCCAAGTCCAGTGGCACCACGAATGCCAAAAGCAAATTTGTGCCCGTAAGCGACGAAGCACTGGAAAATTGTCATTACAAGGGAAGCAAAGATTTGTTGTGTTTGTACCTTAATAACAACGAAAATTCCGAAATGTTTTTAGGCAAAAGTCTTCGCTTGGGCGGAAGCTCCCAAATTTATGAAAACAACAACACATTTTTTGGCGATTTGTCGGCAATTTTGATCGAAAATATGCCGATTTGGGCAGAATTTAGCAGCACACCAAGCAGCAAAATTTCGCTGATGAGCGAGTGGGAAACCAAGCTCGATGCCATTATCAAAAGTACACTTACCGAAAACGTCACTAGTTTTGCAGGTGTTCCGTCGTGGATGTTGGTTTTGCTAAACAAAGTTTTGCAAGAAACAGGCAAAACTAATTTGATGGAAGTCTGGCCAAACTTGGAGGTGTATTTTCATGGCGGCGTTAGTTTTGACCCATATCGGGCTCAATATCAAAAATTATTGCCAAAAAACGACTTCAAATATTATGAAATATACAATGCTTCCGAAGGTTTTTTTGCCATTCAGGATCTCAATAATTCGAGCGATTTGTTGTTGATGTTGGATTATGGCATTTTTTATGAATTTATTGCAATGGACGATTTTGAACAGCAAAACCCAAAAACAGTGCGTTTGTCTGAAGTGGTTTTGTTCAAAAATTATGCGATTATAATCACTACAAATGCAGGATTATGGCGGTATATGATTGGCGACACCGTTCGGTTTACCTCCTTAAGCCCATATAGAATCAGAGTTACAGGCAGAACCAAGCACCACATCAACGTTTTTGGCGAAGAGCTTATTATAGAAAATGCCGATGCCGCAATTGCAAAAGCAAGCCGAGACACCCAAACCGAAGTAATAGATTATACAGTTGCACCCATTTTTATGGAAGGGTCACAAAAAGGAGGGCACGAATGGATGATAGAATTTAAAGAAAAACCAGAAAATATTGTTGCTTTTCAAATTATTTTGGACGAAACTTTGCAAAACCTCAATTCAGATTATGAGGCAAAACGTTATAATAATATGACACTCAACCCACCCAAAATAAATATAGCGCGAGAAAATTTGTTTTATGACTGGCTCAAAACTCAAAATAAATTAGGAGGTCAGCACAAAATTCCTCGCCTATCCAATCAACGAACGTATATAGAACAACTCAAAAAAATGTAGTATGAAAAAAATAGCTATTATATTGATTATCATTACCTTGATGTCCTGCAAATCTACAAACCGTTATGGATGCAATGTCAAACAGGGTGTAGAAAACATCCCAATTTAAAGCAAAATCAATCCTTTTCAGTCACACACAACCAGTTAATATCTTCGATCAACCTGGCAATTTCCTTTTGGTTAGTGCCGTCATAAAATCCCCTGATGCGCTTTTTGGTGTCCACCAAAACAAAATTTTCAGTGTGCACCATGTCGTATAATTCTGATGGCTTTCCAGTCTTTACGACCAAATAAGATTTGCGAGCCAAATAATAAATAGTCTTTTTGTCGCCGGTCACCAAGTTCCATTTTGAATCCAGAACGCCCTTCTCGACAGCATATTTTTTGAGCACCGGAACACTATCTTGATCCGGCAAAACAGAGTGCGAAAGCAACATCACCTTTGGATTATCAGCAATAGCAGCTTGAATTGCAACCATATTTCTGGTCATAATAGGACATATAGACTGGCAACTCGTAAAAAAAAAATCCGCTACATAAATCTTGCCCTCATAATCTTTTTGAGTAATGCGTTTTCGATTTTGATTAAAAAAAGAAAAAGGAGCGATACGGTGGTATTTGCTCACATATTGCACCGTCGAATCAACCAATTCTGGATTTACATCAACCGGATTAATGATGGGTAATGATTTTTTTGGCGACAAAATATGATACGAAATCGTCAAAAAAACTACAGAAAAAACAACTACAATAGCACCAAAAATGATGCTTTTATTCTTAAAAAACATAACCTCTAATTTATTACAAATTTACAAAAAACCCACCCAAATTAGCATCAAAACGAAAGTTTTTTTTCTTTTTTTTGGCGCACAGCAGCCGTTATTCACACTTTCAGTCCCGCTGCACGCTATATCTTTTTGTTTTTTCCGAAAAAGAAAAAACAAAAAGGATGCCGCTGCATCGGGGCGAATTTTGACTTTCAGAATTTCAAAAAACAATTTAAAAAAAAATACAACCCAAAACCACCCAATTATCCATCCAAAATCCTTTTCCTTTGCGTTATAAAACTGCTTGTAACGAAACATATATCCCTGTTTGTGGCACTGCTTTATTTTGATTTCTTTTCAAAAATCAAAGAAGATTATCAAATAATTTCGACATGCCCTAACATAGAAGCCACTTTTGCAAACCAAATAAATTTGAATCATTTGGCTAATTATGCCAATCAGCAAATCCCAAATTATATTACCATATTTTCAAGATTTGACAACTTTTCAAGATTTGACAACTTTTCAAGATTTGACAACTTTTCAAGATTTGACAACTTTTCAAAAGTTGTCAAATCTGCTTGAAAAGATTTCAAAAGTTGTCAAATCTGCTCAAAAGTTGTCAAATCTGCTTTTAAAAACTTGACAAATCTTTCCTTAAAAAAATACAACACAAAACTACCCAATTATCCATCCAAAATCCTTTTCTTTGCGTTATAAAAACTGTTTGCAATGAAACATTTATCCCTATTTGTGGCACTCCTTTTTTTGATTTCTTGTCAAAAATCAGAAGAAAATTATCAAATAATTTCGTCATACCCTAACGTAGAAGCCACTTTTGCAAACCAAATAGATTTGAATCATTTGGATAATTATGCCAATCAGCAAATCCCAAATTATATTACCAGAGACAATACCGGCACAAATTTTATAACAGATAAAGGCGCAACATTAGGAAGGATACTTTTTTATGACAAAAATTTATCTTCGTCAAACACAATATCATGCAGCAGCTGCCACCAACAAAAAAATGCGTTTGGCGATACCGCTACCGCTAGTTTGGGCGTGAATGGCACTACAACTAGACATACGATGCGGTTAATCAATACAAGATTTGCCGTAGAAACCAAGTTTTTTTGGGACGAAAGAGCACCAACTTTAGAACTTCAAACCACACAACCCATTCAAAATCATACCGAAATGGGCTTCAGCGGCACCCAAAACGACCTGCCTTTTTCTGCTTTGATAACCAAATTAAAGACAATCGGATACTATAAAGAATTATTTCAGTTTGTATATGGAAATGATGAAATTACAGAAAATAAAATACAACTTGCACTTGCTCAATTTATTAGAAGCATACAATCATTTGATTCTAAATATGATACCGGAAGAAGTGTTATAAACAATGATTTGGAACCCTTTTTGAACTTTACACCACAAGAAAATAACGGAAAATTGTTGTTTAATTCAATGCCAGTATATAACCTCAACGGCGAAAGAATTTCTGGTGGTTTGGGCTGTTTTCAGTGTCACAAAGGACCAGAATTTGATATTGACCCCAACTCAAAAAACAATGGTTTTGTGGCATCCCTTCAAAGTATCCAAAAAGATTTTAGCAACACTAGATCGCCATCGCTTCGAGATCTAACAAAAGCAGATGGAACAGCAAACGGACCAATGATGCACGCTGGTCAATTTGCTACTATTAATGCCGCAATAGGTCATTATGGCACCATAAATACCTTGAACGGAAACAACAATCTAGACCCCCGATTAACCAATCGTGGCATAGGACAACATCTAAACTTAACCCAAACCGAAGTCGAAAATGTAGCTGCATTTATCAAATCATTGGCCGGAATTCAAGTTTATACAGACCAAAAATGGTCGAATCCGTTTGAATAAATCTAAATTTTATTTGTACAAAGATTCAAAATCTACAATTTTTCTAACATTTCCAAAGCTTTTCTGATGCTTTTGATGTTTTCAAAAGTAAGCAAAAGACGAAGTCCGTTTGGCGTTTGTTTCTCTTTCATTTTGCAAAGGTTGCTGTTGGATTGTACAAAAGCTAAAACCTTGCTAAACTGTGCCGAATTATAAAATGAAGATTGCTGATCTGAAAGAAAATAGCAAATCATTTTGCCTTGCTTCATGACCAATTTTTCGATTCCAAATTGCGTCGCTATCCATTTGATTCTGATGCTATTAAGCAACGAAACAGCTTGTTTTGGCAATGGCCCAAAGCGGTCTGTCAGTTTGTTTTCATACACCAAAAGCTCTTGTTCATTTTTGACACCCGCCAGCTCGTTATACAAATGCAAGCGTTCAGAAATATTGTTGATATATTCGTCTGAAAACAAAAGTTCAAAATCTGTATCTATTTGTAGGTCTTTTACATACTCTTTCGGCGGTTTGTCATCATCGTCATACAAATCTTTGAACTCATTTTCTTTGAGCTCATCGATAGCTTCATTGAGAATTTTTTGATAGGTTTCAAAACCAATTTCGTTAATAAATCCGCTTTGTTCACCACCCAACAGATCACCTGCGCCTCGAATTTCGAGATCTTTCATCGCAATATTAAAACCCGATCCTAATTCTGAAAATTGTTCTAATGCCTGAATGCGTTTTCGGGCGTCGTCTGTCATAGCGTGATAAGGCGGACATATAAAATAGCAAAATGCTTTTTTGTTGCTTCGCCCAACCCTGCCGCGCATTTGATGCAAATCTGAAAGCCCAAAATTATTGGCATTATTAATAAAAATCGTGTTCGCATTGGGCACATCTAACCCGCTTTCTATAATGGTGGTGGCCACCAAAACATCAAATTCGCCATTCATAAAGGCAAGCATAAGCTCTTCGAGTTTTTTTCCTTCCATCTGTCCGTGACCAATACCGATTCGAGCTAATGGCACCAATCGCTGTATCATTCCGGCTACTTCTTTGATGTTTTCTATCCTATTATTTATAAAAAAAACTTGACCATTGCGCTGAATTTCATAAGCAACTGCATCTCTAATTAGGGTTTCACTAAAGCCTACTACATTGGTTTCGATTGGGTATCTATTAGGTGGCGCAGTTGCAATCACAGACAAATCTCGTGCTGCCATCAACGAAAACTGCAGGGTTCTAGGTATGGGTGTTGCCGTCAAGGTGAGCGTATCAACATTGGCAGCAATAGTTTTGAGTTTGTCTTTTACATTAACGCCAAATTTTTGCTCTTCGTCAATAATCAATAGCCCCAAATCTTTGAAAACGACATTTTTGTTGACCAATTGGTGTGTACCAATAATAATGTCAAGTTTGCCATTTGCCAAGTCTGCCAGGGTTTGATTTTTTTCTTTTGCCGTACGAAAACGGTTCAAATAACCAATAGAAACTGGCATATCTTTCATCCTTTCGGTAAAAGTTCGATAATGTTGATAAGCCAAGATTGTGGTGGGCACCAAGATTGCTACTTGTTTGCTATTATCAACCGCCTTAAATGCTGCTCTTATGGCAACTTCGGTTTTGCCAAAGCCCACATCGCCACAAACCAATCTATCCATCGGGCGATCGCTTTCCATATCTGCTTTTACTTCTTGAGTAGATTTGGTCTGGTCTGGCGTATCTTCATACACAAACGAACTTTCTAACTCCAATTGTAAATAGCTGTCTGGCGCAAACGCAAACCCTTTGTCCAAACGTCGTTTGGCATACAATTGTATCAAATTGAATGCAATATGTTTGACCCTTGCTTTGGTCTTTTGTTTTAAAATTTTCCAAGCATTGGAGCCCAACTTATAAATTTTGGGCGCGGCACCGTCTTTGCCATTATATTTTGAGATTTTGTGTAGCGAGTGAATGCTTACATAAACAATATCATTATCGGCATAAACCAGCTTGATGGCCTCCTGCGTTTTGCCTTCGACCTGAATTTTTTGCAAACCGCCAAATTTGCCAATTCCGTGGTCGATATGCGTCACATAATCGCCAATCGTAAGTCGGGTAAGGTCTTGTAGCGTGATGGTTTGCTTTTTGGCATAACCGTTTTTGAGATTAAATTTGTGATAACGTTCAAAAATTTGATGATCTGTATAACAAGCAATTTGATTTTCTGTATCAATAAATCCTTCAAACAAAGGCAGTTTGATGGTGTCATATTGCTGTCTGATGTTTTCGGAATTCGCTTGATCTATAGATTCAAAAATATCATGAAATCGCTTGGCTTGGGCATCGTTTGAACAAAAAAGATAATTTTTTAGCCCATTAAAATGATTCTCGTTCAAATTGTCGAGCAACAAATCAAACTGTTTGTTGAAAGAGGGCTGTGGTTTTATAAAAAATTCGACCGTTTTTGTGGTTTTAAAAAAAGCTTTAGAACCCGTTTCTACAACCACAAAATCCATTGCTTTTTGTAAAAATAAACTTTGGCTCAAAAAAAGTTGATCGGGGGTGGCGTGTTTGATGTCTTTGGATAATTTTTGAAAAGCAATTTCGGCTTTATCATAAAAAACATTGATTTTGTTGAGCAAACTTTCTGTATTGTTGACAAAAATAATTGATTTTGGACTGATATAGTCCAGGAAATTTTGACGTGATTGGCTATTTATACCGTCCAAAAGTTTGTTTTCGACGTTTGGAATTATCGAAATTTTGTTTTGCTTTTGAATAGAAAGCTGTGTTTCTACATCAAAACTTCGGATAGAATCTACTTCGTTTCCAAAAAACTCAAGCCGATAGGGATGGTCGTTTGAAAACGAAAAAACATCAACTATACCGCCACGAACCGAAAATTCTCCCGGCTCTGCAATAAAATCGACCCTTTTAAATTCATATTCAAACAACACTTCATTGATAAAATCGATCGAGATTTTGTCGCCCACCGCAACCTTTAATGTGTTTTTTTCTAATTCTTTTTTGGTAACCACTTTTTCAAAAAGTGCTTCCGGATAGGTAACAATTATGGCTGGTTTTTTGCGCGAATTGATTCGATTAAGCACCTCGGCTCGCAACAGTACGCTTGCATTATCGGTTTCTTCAATTTGATACGGATTGCGGTAAGAGCCTGGGTAAAAAAGCACGTCGTCTTGATGAATAAGCTGTTCCAAATCATTCAAAAAATAAGCCGCTTGCTCTTTATCCTCCAAAATCAGCAAAAATGGCTGTTCCGTTTTTGAAAACAGCGATTTAATAACAAACGAAAATGATGAGCCTACCAATCCTTTGAGGTGGATTTTGTGCTCGGTAGTTTCAAAAAAACCTAAAATCTGTTTGATTTTTGAAGATTTTTCATACAAATCAAAAACGGTAGCTAAACTCAATGTGATAGAAAATTTTGGGTAGGTATAGACGGGATTGCTCTTGTGGTATCTTGTATTTTGCGCAATTCAGATTCGCCTTGTTCTAATGGAATATGCTGTTTTTGGTTTACTTCTTCGATTTGCAATTCGAGCGACAAGAGCGCACTATTGATTTCTGGAATAATTTTGACCACTTTCTGCGACGGTATTTTGTCTAAATTGAGGTACAAATCAAGTTCATAAATTTTGGTTGTTAGCACTGCGATGCGGCTTTTGATGGCAGGCAAATTGAGCGATGTTGGCAAATTATTGTTCAAATCTACCACTTTTTTAGACAAGGTTTTGGCTTTTTGTTGAAACGCTACAATAGAGGTTTTTGGTTTTTGATGCAACTCCGTTAATAGCAATCGCCATTCTACCCAATTGGTGACCAATAGCTCTGTTTCTGGTTGCAAATTGATGTCATAAAATGCCCATTCATTATTGATGTTGTCAAAAATTATAGTTTGCAATTTGTGGTCCTTCTTGGTTGCAGATTGCAATTGCTTTTCGTCATTTTGACACGAAAAACAAAGCAAAAGTAAGATGAATTGGCTAAAAAAAAATAATTTCATAATGCTGTTTTTACAAATTAAACAGCCAACTTGCTGGATTATTTGGTGTTGTGTTTTGCAAAATCATAAATTTCAAAATCGTTTTTCCACTGTCGCCATTGGTTCTAATGCGTCCCAGATTTTGCTTGATTGCTACTTTGTCACCTTTGCTCACAGCAACAGAGCTCAAGTTTTGATACACCGTAAAATAGTCGCCGTGCTGTATAAAAACCGCCTTGTTTACGGGCGACAAAACAATCACTTTGGTCACAACGCCCCCAAAAACGGCTCTTGCAGAGGCGCCATCTTCGGTTGCAATGTCCACGCCGCTGTTGTGCACCGTGAGGGTTTTAATAATTGGGTGCGATTGATCTCCGTAGCGCAAATATACAGTTCCCTTCTCTACTGGCCACGGAAGTTTGCCTTTGTTTGCTCGAAAATTGTCGGCAATAATCTTGGATTCTGGCGTCAGCATTATTTTGGTAGAAGATGCTATGGCTTTTGTTTCGGCAGCAGTAACCACTTTTTTGGGATTCGCTTTTTTTGCAGCCTCGGCTGCACGTCTGTTTGCTTCTACAATCGCTTCTCGAATGAGCTTGTCTATTTGTCTGTCGATGGCCTTGGATTCTTGTTGTTTTTTGTTGATTTCGGCAGCAATTTTCTTCTTGTCTTTCTTGATGCTATTTACTAAAACTTCTTGTGCTTTCTTGTCCTTTTCTAATTTTTGACGTTCTTGCTCTTGCTCATTTATAAGTTTTTGCTTTTCGGTTTTTTGAACTGCCAACTTGTTGTTAAACGAAAATAACGTCTTTGTTTTGTCTTGAATTTCTTCGCCCTGCATTTTGCGGTAGCTTGTATATTGTTTCATATATTGCGCACGCTTGTAGGCTTGCAAAAAATTTTCTGATGATAACAAAAACATCGCCCTACTTTGTTCTGACCGGCTTTTGTATGATTTTACAATCATTTTGGCATAGTCTTTTTTTAGA
>JANNBA010000059.1:0-13697 GCA_031384845.1 Bacteroidota bacterium | reverse complement strand
CCACTTTGAGCTGCGTTTTTGGTATATAAAGTTTGTCCAAAAGAGTTGATTACCGCCACTATACATTGTGCGGGTTGTGTGCCGGCAACGCTCCAATACAAATCAAAAGGCACATTTTTGCACAGCATCACTGGCACATCTACTGGTCCAGCACCAGCGGTATAAGTTGCTCCAATTGTGGCAATAACAATACCATTTTGGCGCACCTCCATCCGAGCACCATTCCAACCATTATTGGCAGAATCTGTCATTCTAAATATGTGGCTACACTTGTCTGTATCGGCACAAATCACGGTGTTAAAAGCATAAGGCCCAGCCCATGAGCTAAAAACCCCTGGCGCACACTCTGATCGTACATAATATTGATATTGTGTCCCCGAAGTTAAATCTGGTACTAAAACTCCTGTATTGCTGTTTGCTGTTGTGCCTGCGCCTGCCGGAATAGAACTTCCTAATGGTTGCACCACATATTCCCATGAGGTTGCCGCAGTTGGGTTTGTCCATGTTAAATTGGCCGTTGTAGTGGTCAAATCTGCCCCTGCAGGAACATTTCCAACAGGAGGTGTACAATTCTCCGCTTGAATTAACAAGGTGAAAACACTGGTTTGTGCCACTGTTGCGTTTGACGAAATCACGATAATATAGGTTTGACCTGCTGTTACGGCAAAGTTGTTTATTTTTCTTACCGTATTTGTAGCATTAGCAACACCCGCCAAACAAGTGCCGCCAACGGGGCATGATCCATAAACAAACATCGAAGTTGCCAATGTCGTTGGGGTAAGTTTGAAACTCACCAAACCAGATTGAGCAGCAGTATAGCTATAAAAAACATCGTTGCCGGTCATATAATTGGTCGTGGCTGGCGTTGCGCCACAAGCTGTTGTGCCTTGTGTAACATCAACAAAATCAAAAAAGTCGCTTGTGTTTTGGGTGTTTTGATAAGGCAAAGTACTCACTGCAATTGGCCCGGCACAAGTAGCACCAAAAGGCAGTGTTTGAAATATAAACGGCCCAACCCAAGCACTGGTATTGGTGTTGTTTTCGCCCGTAGGGCTACACTCTGACCGAACAAAAAAACGATAGGCTGTATTGGGCAATAAACCCGAAATATTATAACTCTTTATAGCTCCTGTTGCGGTTACATTTTCAATAGTTGGAACTCCCGAAATAGTGCCCGAAACTGGTGCAACTTCCAAATCCCACATTGTAGAGGTTGCACTTGTCCAATTTAAAGTAGCTGTTGTAGCACCAATGTTGGTAGAGTTTCCTAGGGTTGGAGCAAAACATTCTTGCACCACATTTACTCTATCTATCAACCATCGATCGCCAGTAATGCTTGTGCCGGTTTGGTTTACACGGCGAATGAACGCCAAGTGAACCGTTTGTCCTGCATAGGTTGAAATGCTCAATGTTTGCTCTTGACAAATATTAAAAGTGGTATTCATTTCAAATTCAAACCACTTTTTGACAAAAACATAAGCACTTAAAATACTCGGGTCTGGATTGGTAGAAACACGCACTTCGTATTCTGTATTTTGATCTCCTATGAAAGCTTGACGCGAAAAAAATCGCAACTGACCGTTTATTGGCACCACAAATTGTGGCGTAACCAAATAATCCTCGTTGATGCCAGGAGCATTTTCTCGGTCTATAAAAGCCGAATTAAGACCGTCACAAATAAAGGGTGGCGTTGTAATCAAAGAACTAATTTTCCAAACCTGATTCACACCAAGACCAGATTGATAGCTCGTCCAGCCTGGTGGCAAAGCAGTAGTAGAACCTTCAAAGCCTTCAGGAAATTGTGAATATCCTACAAAGGAGTATAAAAAAAACAAGAATAATAGCGTAAATTTTTTCATAAGTATGAAAAGTTTATGGGTTGGGATTGTGCAAATTAACTCCAAAAATAACCAAATTTTGTTTAAAAACAAAAATCTTAAACCAATTCAAAAAAAAAATCATCAAAATTGAATAGAAAATCACTTTGAAATCAACCCAAAACCCGATTTAATAAAATCAAAACATCCAACGGATTGATGGTGCGCATGGCGTCTTGGTAGCCATCAACCACTTTGTTTCCATAAATAGAAGTTGGCAATTGTGGATACAGATTTCGGTTTGAAACCATAGTATTTTCTATGGGTTGATCAAAAGGCAAAAAGCCTGCAAATGGATGTGTTGCGCCCCAAAGTGTTACTACTTTTGTGCCCAACATCGCGGCGATATGGGCGTTTGCAGAATCCATCGATAGCATAACATCAAGATTTGAAATGAGTGCTATTTCTTGCGTTAAATTCAATTTTCCGGCTACTACCGTTACGTTTTGGCGGTTTTGTGCAAACAAATTGAGTTGCGCCACTTCGCTTTTTCCGGCACCGAAAAGCAAGATATTATTGGTTTTTTGGTTTGACAATTCTTCAATTACTTGCTGCATCAAATCGTGTGGATATACTTTGCCTTGGTGTTGTGCAAAAGGCGCTATCCCTATGAGACGGTTGTTGTTGTTTAAAAAAACTTGTAAATCTGCATTTAAAGTTGCTTTTTCTGGAAAAACAGGATTTGTCAAATCTATCGTGCAACCCAATTTTTGAAAAACTTTGCATTGCTGCTCAAAAACGGTGGTTAATGGACGGAAAATCTTATTAAAAGGTCTTGTTAGTGCTTTTTTTTGGAATCTGTTTTTGTTGATGGTGGCGGTTTTTGTGCCTATTATTGCAAAAAGAGCGCACACAATTTTGGATCGAATCACGTTATGAAGGTCTGCAAAGGAATCAATATTCTTTTTTTTGAGTTGCCAAAAAAGGCGAAATAATCCCAAAAAGCCTTTGTGTTGTGGCTGAAAGGCAAAAAACGCAAGATTTGGAATGTTTTGAAAAAAGGGTTCAAAAAAAGGTCGGCTTACTACTGTGATTTTCAAGTTGGCGTTTTGTGAAAGGAGGGCTCTCAAAACGGGCACAATCATAGCAACATCGCCCATTGCAGAGAGTCGGAAAACGGCGATATGTGACTGTTTTTGTTTCAAAATAAGGTAGTTCTGTTGTATTTTTATGCCATAGCCCAGATAGCAATGGAAAGCCTTTTGAAAAAAACGACTTTTTTTTGTTAAAGAAAAAAAGCGACCAAAGAAGCTCTTTTTTCTTTTTACAAAAAAAGGAGTTTTTGAAAAAAGCTTGTAATGAATAGCTGGAAAAAGCTCCAAAAACTACTTTTTATTTTGGTATAAAATAGGGTTCAAATCAGTGTCGTTATACATTTTCATTTGTTTGTAAACTTTCATAAATTTATCTCCATTTTCTATATCAAAAATCAGGTCGTCGATAGCAGTCATCAGGTCTGTGCGTTGCTCCAAAAGCACATTGAGCTTGGTTTGACAATTGTCTCTATGCAACTGCGAAGCCTCGTCTCTGTTGACTTCTTGTGTCATGTGAAATATTTTTAGGGCCAAAATAGAGAGCCTGTCAAAAGCCCATGCAAGACTTTCGGAATTGATTTTGGCGGTAGATTTGACAACTACTTGATGGTATTTTTGCAAGAAAAAACTGTCGATATATTCCACCATATCGGTACGTTCTTGGTTGGAAGCATCTATTTTTCTTTTCAAGATCAGCGCATCAACAGGGTTGATATTGGGGTCGCGAATAATATCTTCAAAATGCCACTGCACTGTGTCTATCCAGTTTTTGAGATACAGTAAATGTTCTAATTTTTCGGTAGGAAAAGGGTTTGATATTGGCTGATTTACATCGTCAAATTGGTGATAATCGCGAATACTTTGTTCAAAAACCGAGTTGGCTAACTTTGAAATCATATATTTGTGTTTTAAAAAACAAAGATACTTTTTTTAATTTAAAATTAGAATATGCAAATTCATTATTTATCGGCAGAAAACAGTGTTTTGAACCATTTTTTGGGTCAAATTAGAAATATAAATGTGCAAAATGACAGTATGCGGTTTCGACGAAATATCGAACGGATTGGCGAAATTATGGCCTATGAAATGAGCAAAAATTTGCATTATAAATCGGTTAGTATTCAAACCCCGCTTGGCATAAAGCACACCACCGAGATAGAAGACGAGCTGGTTTTGTGCTCCATTTTGCGGGCAGGATTACCACTTCATTTGGGGTTTTTGAACTATTTTGACAATGCCGAAAACGGCTTTGTATCTGCTTATCGCTATCACAAAAATGGCGGTGATGCGTTTGAAATTCGTGTAGAATACCAAGCCGTGCCTCAAATCGACAACAAAAACTTGATTTTAATTGACCCAATGTTGGCCACCGGACAATCAATGGTAGCAGTTTTGAACAAATTGTTAGAAAAGGCAACCCCAAAAGAAATTCATATTGCCGTTGTGATCGCTGCCCCCGAAGGCATTGCCTATTTGCAAGCACATTTGCCAGATTATTGCCACCTTTGGGTAGCAACGCTCGACGAAAAACTCAACCAAAAAAACTATATCATTCCGGGGCTCGGCGATGCAGGCGACCTTGCGTATGGGAGCAAAATTTGATAAAAAATTTCTTTTTTTTTGGCGCACACCAACCCCAACATCACACCACCTGTCCCGCTTTCGGCTATATCTTTTTGTTTTTTCTGAAAAAGAAAAAAACAAAAAGGATGCCGCCTCAATCGGGGCGAAATTAGACCTATTGGGTTTTATAAAATTTCGTTTGACATCAAATGCAAAAAAACCACTTTTTAAATTTTTAAATAAAAAAGCAAAAAACTACAAAAAATAATAATTCCAATAACAGATTCTTTAAGCCATTTGGGCTGTGCACTTTCAAAAAAACTGGTAGCCATAACCGCCGTTGGCATAAAAGTAAAGACCAGCAAACTGTCGGTTTTTTTGTTTGAAATCAAAAAAATAACGGCCGCAATCACAAACGAAATCATCACTTTTTTGTAAGATGCGTGCAACATTTGCGGCTTGCTCGAAACAGTAAAAACCTGAATCCCGAAAAACAAAAGCGAGAAAATCGAAAAAATAAATACCGCAGTGTTTTGATATTTTGGACTAAAATCTGGAAGCGCAAAATCACTCTGACGACTTTGCAAAAACAGTTCGATTTGGGTTTTGTCGATTAGCAACGCCAAAAAAATAAAAATGATTGCCACTGCAAAAAAAGCTATAAAAGGCAAAATCCAATTGCGATAATCGCGCGACACATGAAAAATAATAGATATAAACACCAAGAAAATAAACAAAATGGCCCAGAAATGAAATAAAGTAGCCACAAAAATCCAAATTGAGGCGTCAAAAACCTTCTCTTTTGGAGCAATTAATGATTGCAACGAAATGAGTCTTCGCAAGGACAACAACACAAAAAAATTGGACAAAACCAGATTTGAGTTTTCAAAAATTGAGGGAAACATAACCAAAAACAAAAACACAAGAAAAAACGTGAAAGTGCTGTCTTTGCTAAGTCCATTTCGTTTTGTAACAAAATTTGCCATATAAATTGTGGCAATTAAGACCGTCAAAATTCCAATTTTTTTGAGAAAATCAAAGCTCAAAAACACATCGTTTGGAAGCGATATAGACCCCAAAAAAAATATAGAAATAAACAAAAAAGTTACTAATGCGTAATTAAATGGATTAGATTTGCTAAAAAAGGTTGTAATCATAAAGAAATTTTATACTTTTGTGCTTGTAAATATAATACTTATAAAAAGATGAAAGCTTTTTTTGAAGGAATACAATGGTTTTTTGAAAACATATTTTTTGTTTTGCACGATTTTTTTAGACAATTAGAACTCTCAAGTTGGTCTGCAGCCAATATTGTCAACTGGGCTTTTATGATTATTTGTGCCTCGGCGATGGTCTATTGGTGCAAGCAATTACAACTGCACAAAGACAATGGCGAAGAAACACAAGACACCTCTGCCCATTCGTTTTTAACAAAATAAATAAATATTTGGGTCTTGATTACAAATCAAATCCAATATCCTGTCTATAATACATCTTATCAAAATGTAGTTTTTCTATGCTTTGATAAGATTTTTTTATGGCCTGTTCAAAATCGTTTCCAATCGAAGTAATGGCCAAAACACGTCCGCCATTGCTCACAACTTGGTTGTTCTCAAGCTTTGTTCCAGCATGAAAAACGATGGAGTCAACAACATTTTCCAAACCAAAAATAGGTTTTTCTTTCTCATACACTTCTGGATATCCACCAGAAACCAGCATGATGGTAGCAGCCGTTTTTGGGTCTATTTCAAGCTCAATCTCATTGAGTTTGCCATTGTTTACAGCTTTAAACAATGCAACCAAATCTGAACTTATTCGTGGCAATACAACTTCGGTTTCTGGGTCGCCCATACGCACGTTGTATTCGATCACGATAGGCTCGCCATCAACATTAATAAGCCCAATAAAAATAAAGCCCTTATACACAATTCCCTCTTTTTGCAATCCTAAAATAGTAGGTTTTACAATCCGGCTCTCTATTTTTTCGAGCAAAACAGCATCTGCAAATGGCACCGGCGACACGGCTCCCATACCGCCCGTATTCAATCCGGTGTCGCCATCACCAATGCGTTTATAATCTTTGGCGGTAGGCAATATTTTATAATTTGTACCATCCGTAAGCACAAAACAACTCAATTCAATACCATCCAAAAACGCCTCAATAACCACTTTTGAACTCGCATGACCAAATTTTTGACCTACTAACATTTCGCGCAATTCTTGCTTAGCATCCTCAAGATTTTGAACAATCAAAACTCCTTTTCCAGCCGCCAAACCATCTGCTTTGAGCACAAAAGGCGGCTTCAAAGTCTCCAAAAACAAACAACCCGCCTCGACAGTTTCTATCGTAAAACTTTGGTATGCCGCAGTTGGTATTTGATGATTGATCATAAATTCTTTGGCAAATTCTTTGCTTCCCTCCAGTTGAGCCCCGTCTTTTGACGGCCCAATGACCGCAATGTGCTTTAGTTGTGGGTCATTGCTAAAAAAATCATAAATACCCTTCACCAAAGGATCTTCTGGGCCAACGACAATCATCTCAACACCTTGCAATATCGAAAATGTTTTCAAGGATTCAAAATCAGTGATTTCGATGTCGATATTTGTCGCAATTGATGCTGTGCCAGCATTTCCAGGTGCCACAAAAAGCTTGCTACATAGCGAACTTTGAGCCATTTTCCAAGCAAATGCGTGTTCGCGACCACCGGATCCGAGAATTAAAATTGTCATTTTGAAATGGTTTTAGTACAAAAATATGTTGTTTTGATAAAATAAATTTTTAATATGTTGTAGTATTTTTCAAGGTGTTTTTAGCTTTTTGATTTTTATTTTTTACCGGCAACAATTACTACAATTTCGCCTTTTGGAGGTTTGTTTTCAAAATGCGTCAGTATTTCGCGTACGCTACCACGAAGGTTTTCTTCGTGCAGTTTAGACAATTCGCGAGACACACTTATCTGCCTGTCTTCGCCAAAATAAGTTTGAAATTCGCCGAGTGTTTTTAGTAATTTGTGTGGCGAAACATACAAAATCATCGTTCTTGTTTCGGCTGCCAAAGCTAAATAACGGGTTTGTCTTCCCTTTTTGTCAGGCAAAAAACCTTCAAAAACAAATTTGTCATTTGGCAAACCACTGTTCACTAATGCTGGAACAAAGGCTGTTGCGCCAGGCAAACATTCGACCTCTATATTGTTTTCTACACAAGCACGAACAATCAAAAAACCTGGGTCTGATATGGCTGGAGTTCCGGCATCAGAGATTAGGGCAATATTTTCGCCAATTTTGAGCCTTTGGATTAAATGATCTATTGTTTTATGTTCATTGTGCTGATGATGACTGTGCATGTGCGTAGAAATGTCAAAATGTTTGAGCAGTTTTCCGCTATTTCTTGTGTCTTCTGCCAAGATCAAATCGACTTCTTTGAGCACACGAATAGCCCGAAGGGTCATATCTTCGAGATTTCCTATTGGCGTTGGAACAAGGTATAATTTTGCCATAAGATCAAAAAAAGCGCTTCATTATTGAAAAGCAAACATTTTTATTTTGCTTCTTCGTCTTTTTTTGGTTGATTTTGATCGTCTTTGGCGGCGTTTTTAAACTCCTTTATCCCCGTACCCAATCCTTTCATCAATTCTGGTATTTTTTTTCCTCCAAACATCAACAAGATTACTGCAATGATCAAAATAATTTCTGTGGCGCCAAAACTTCCCATAAATATTGTTAATTGGTTCATAATTTCAATTTTAAATCGATTACAAATATAATTAGAAATTTATGATCTGTGTCAAAAAACACGTTAAATTATCAAAAAATAGTTCAACAAAATGTTTCAACTCCTTAAATAATCGAATTGAAATACAGTGAAGTCACTTTAATTTTGTGTGTCGAAAAAACATTCATTTAACAAAAAAGATGCTAAATCTACTAGCTATCTAAATTTCGTCATTCTTTGTTTCTATTTACTTTGTCTGTCTCCAATTTCTATTTAGCATTTGCTGTAAAGTAAGGTTGTCAATGGTTTTTTTGTTTTTTAACTCCAAAAACATTTTTCCATAAATAATAATTTTTTGATTCAGACAAGGTCGCATCTTTAGATTCTTTATCAAGGTTTTACAACAAATCCAAACAACTTTATTATATTTGCTAAAAATATGATTATTATGAAAAAAATATACCTTTTTTGCGCTTTGTTTGTGGCATTTTCGTCATTGGCTCAAATACACTCAAAACCCACAAACACAGATGACATTGCTGAAGCTGAAGCAAAATCTGCCTCAAAAACACTTTTATTTCAAGCAAATCCAAACACATTAAACTATGATGTGATTCATCACAAATTAGAATTCACAGTAGATCCTGCTATATATTTTGTAACTGGCAAAATCACAACAACTTTTACAGCGTTGTCTATTATGACTACTGTTACCTTTGATATGGCAAATGAATTGACGGTTTCTGCAGTCAAAAAAAATGGGGTTAACCTAGCTTTTTTACAAAATGGCAACAACGAGTTGGTTATCACTTTACCCACAACCCTTGCAACAGGAAACACCGCAATTGTTGAAATTAGCTACTCTGGAGCACCACCCGTAAACGGGTTTGAGGCTTTTTCTACCAATGTTCACGGCGGAGCACCCATACTTTACACCCTTTCTGAACCATTTGGAGCAAGAGATTGGTGGCCGTGCAAACAAGATTTGAACGACAAAGTGAGTAGTATAGATGTATATATCACAGCGCCTTCTCAATATGTGAGTGTTTCAAACGGTGTTGAACCAGCCGCCCCAGTAATTTCTGGAGCCAACAAAACCACACATTTCCATCACGGCTATCCAATCCCAGCTTATTTAATTGCTATTGCAGTGACCAATTATTCGATCATAAATCAAACAGGGGGCACCGCGCCAAACCAGTATCCGATTATAAATTATTTGTATCCAGAAACCTTAATATCTGTACAACCCTTATTAAACCAAACCCCATTAATCCTAAATTTATTCGAATCGCTATTTGAAATTTATCCGTTTCATAACGAAAAGTATGGTCACGCCCAATTTGGTTGGGGCGGTGGTATGGAACATACAACGGTGTCGTTTATGGTAAATTTTGACCGTCAATTGATTGCACACGAAATGGCGCACCAATGGTTTGGCGACAAAATAACCTGCGGTACATGGCAAGATATTTGGCTGAACGAAAGTTTTGCAACTTATTTGGCCTCACTTGTTATAGAAAATTTTGATGGCGATGCAGCTTTTACGCAAGACAAATCAAGTATGATCAACTCGATCACCAACTTCGTAGGCGGATCTGTATATATTGCGGAGGCAGATGCTACCAACGTAAACCGTATTTTCAGCAGTAGATTGTCTTACAAAAAAGGGGCGATGGTACTCAACATGTTGCGCCTCAAAATGGGAAGTGTTGCCTTTTTTCAAGCCCTCAAGAATTATTTGGCAGACGTTAATCTCGCATACGGATATGCACTTACACCCAATTTTCAGGCGCATGCCGAAGCCGTTTACGGCAGCAGCTTGACCGAATTTTTTAATGATTGGATTTACAACCAAGGCTATCCAATTTATGGTATAACCGCACAAAACATTGGTGGCGGCAAAGCCAGATTTGTGGTCAATCAAACACAAAGTCACCCATCAGTAAGCTTTTTTGAAATGCCAGTTCCGATAAGGGTTTTTGGGGCAAATAACCAGCAAGCAGACCTTATTTTGAACAACATTTCAAACGGGCAAACCTTTGAAGTGAATGTCCCGTTTGTAGTTACAAGCGTGTCATTTGATCCAAAAAAGGAGCTTATTTCAAAAAACAGCAGTATAACATTAGGTCTTCAAGATTTTGAATTACAAGCCATTTCATTATATCCAAATCCTGCCACAAACAAATTATCGCTTGATTTGCCAATTGGTGTAACGATTCAAAAAGCTACATTTTTTAACCTTTTAGGACAAAAAACAGGTGGTTCGACCTTGGTTTCAAATTGGGATGTTTCGGGTTTTGCAAAAGGCGTTTATTTTTTGAATATAGACACCAACTTTGGATCAAAAACCTTAAAATTTATCAAAGAGTAATGTTTTATTTATAACCCAAAATCATCTTCAAATACGCTATTTTTTACGAATGAAAAAAGGAAAATTAATTGTTTTTTCGGCACCATCCGGCTCTGGTAAAACCACTATTGTAAGGCATTTATTGGGCATCGAAAGTTTAAATTTGGAGTTTTCTATTTCAGCAACATCACGCTCACCACGAGGTTTAGAAGTAAATGGCAAGGATTATTATTTTATAGATTTGAGCCAGTTTAAGTCGCATATCAAAGCAGACGATTTTTTAGAGTGGGAAGAGGTGTATCGAGATAATTTTTATGGGACGCTAAAAACCGAAATAGAACGTATTTGGAATATGGGCAAGAACGTGATTTTTGATATCGATGTGGCTGGTGGATTGCGAATAAAATCTAAATTCCCAACAGAAACGCTAGCTGTTTTTGTAAAACCACCAAGTATAGACGAGCTCAAAATTAGGCTCAAAAAACGTTCTACCGAGAGCGATGACAAAATCAATATGCGAATCGCAAAAGCCTCTGTCGAGTTGGCAACAGCGCCGCAATTTGACAAAATCATTAAAAATTATGATTTAAACCTTGCAAAAAAGGAAGCTTTTGAGTTGGTACAATCATTTGTAAACGCAGATTAATTTTTTTTGAAATGAAAATCGGATTGTATTTTGGTTCTTTCAACCCTATCCACGTTGGTCATTTGATTATTGCCAATCACTGTGCCGAATTTACCCATTTGGACCAGGTTTGGCTGGTGGTCACCCCACAAAATCCGCTCAAAAACAAACAATCTTTGTTGCACGACAGAGATCGTTTGCATTTGGTTTTTTTGACGATTGAAGATTATCCAAAACTAAAAACTTGTGATATTGAGTTCAAAATGCCACAGCCAAACTATACCATTAATACTTTGGCACAATTGACAGAGCAATATCCAGAGTACGATTTTTCGTTGATTATGGGCGAAGATAATTTGAAAACATTGCACAAGTGGAAAAATTTTGAACAGATTTTAAAGCAATTTCCCATTTTTGTATATCCAAGGGTTGGGGTAGAAAATGAAGTTTTTGACCTCAACAAATGGGCAAATTTGGAAGCGAAAATAACATTTGTAAAAGCACCAATCGTAGAAATTTCTGCAACATTTATAAGAGAAAACATCAAGTTAAAAAAAAATGTGCAACCTTTATTGCCCTCAAAAGTGTGGGAATATATAGATTACAACAATTTTTACAGGTGATTTGACACACAAAATTGCTGGTTTTTATTTTACTAAAAAGCAAATATTTTGTGTTTCAAATAGCTGATAAATTTTAACAAAAAACCAATTTATAATCAAAAGTTTTACTTTTACTCAAAAAACGGCTTGCATAAAATGCGGAAATTAGAAAACACAGAATTAGATCGAAAAACGGTTGATGATTTTAAGAAGGCAAAAAAAACACCACTTATTATTGTTTTAGACGATGTGAGAAGCTTGCATAATATTGGATCTGTTTTTAGAACTGCAGATGCGTTTTTGGTCGAAAAAATATATTTGTGTGGTATAACTGCTATTCCGCCAAACAAAGAAATTCATAAAACTGCTCTTGGAGCAACAGAAACAGTCGATTGGGAATATGTAGCGTCTATTGAAGATATTATCCAAAAACTAAAAACCGATAACATTCGGGTTTTTGCAATAGAGCAAGTAGAAAACGCTACTTTTTTGCAAAATTTTGAAACTCAAAAAGGTCAAAAATATGCATTAGTTTTTGGAAACGAAGTTTTTGGCGTAAACCAAAAAGCAATATCGTGCTGTGATGGCAGTATCGAAATCCCTCAATTGGGAACCAAACATTCGCTAAATATAGCCGTCACAGCTGGAATTGTGGTTTGGGATTTTTTCAAAAAAACAATCGGTTATTGATTTAAAAAAAAATTAATGAATCTAAAGTGTTATTTTAATCAAAAATAAGTAATACATCAGACAACTTGGTCAAAATTTTTAATGCGTTGAAAACAAACACATTAATACTTTCAAAAAAATAATTTTTGATTAAAAAACTTCGTAAAAAACGCAATTTATATTTGAAAGTTAATTATATTTGTAGGCTAATTTCAATTTTAAACATCATTTTTATGCAAAACACCATACTTTCAAAAGGAATTTTGGTAGTTGTTGTAACGCTTTTTTCGGCTTCAATCTATGCGCAAACTGCCAACAGAGTTGTAAAAGAAAAAATCTCAAACCACAACGGACTACCTTCATTAATCAGTTTTAATGAAAAATCTACATACAAAACCAACGATTTTCAACAGGTTTTCGTAGAACAATTGGGATTGAAAAACAATTCTATTTTTACAAAAATAAAATCAGAAACAGACAATATTGGTTTCACACACGAGAGATTTCAACTGTTTCATCAAAACATTAAAGTTGAATTTGCAACCTACATTTTGCACTCCAAAGCTGGAAAAATCGAATCGATGAATGGTGATTTTTGCAAACTTGACAATGTTAATGTTGTGCCACAAATCAATGCAAACAAAGCGTTTGAAATAGCCAAAAATCATATTGGAGCAACGCAATATCTTTGGGAGAACACCCGCGAAGCAACCGTTTTTGAATATCAAAAACCCGCTGGCGAACTGGTTTTATTGCCAGTTTCAAAAACAAATTTAGAAGAAATTTTGCGGCTAGCATACAAATTTGACATTTATGCTACACAACCTACAAGCAGAGGCGATGTATATGTAGATGCCGTTTCTGGAGAAGTTTTGCTGTATAATGCCGTTATCAAACACGTTGGTGCGCATAGCCACGCTGCAGCAAACACCAATGAAAATGCCGCATCACATTTGTCTGAAAAAACAACCACTTTTGTGGTGGGCAATGCAGACACAAAATATTCTGGTTCGCAAAATATTGACACTAAAGTTAGTGGATCTACATACATATTGTCAGATGCAACACGAGGGCTTGGAATCAATACATTTAACCTACAAAAGGGAACAAGTTATACAGCTGCAATCAATTTTACAGATGTTGACAACAATTGGTCTGCGGCAGAATATAACAATATAAACAAAGACAATGGCGCATTAGACGCGCATTGGGGTGCAGAAAAAACCTATGATTATTGGAAAACCATACATAACAGAAACAGT
>JANNBA010000001.1:0-1563 GCA_031384845.1 Bacteroidota bacterium | reverse complement strand
GGCTAGCAACGAATACTTTTCGGCCATCGATTTCAAAAAGCTAAAAGTGCCCGTAATCACACCCGAATTCAAAGAATTCAAAAATGGCGAGTACAAAACAATAGGCTTTTTTGCCAAAAAAGCCCGCGGTTTGATGGTGCGTTACCTCATAGACCACAACATCGAAACGATCGACGAAATCAAAAATTTTGACTCCGAAGGCTACCATTTCAGCTCAAACCTCTCCACCAAAACCAAATTGGTATTTGTGCGATAAATTTTTTTTATTTTTTGGCGCACACCTCCCCTATCCCACACCACCCGTCCCGCTGCACGCTATATCTTTTTGGATTTTCCGAAAAAGAAAATCCAAAAAGGATGCCGCTACATCGGGGCGAATTGAGACTTTTTGGGTTTGCAAGACGTTATTTGTATGGTGTTGATTGTTAACCGCTAATAGTTGCCTAAACAAAGTAGTTCGTTTTCATAGTCTGCTTCATAGTTTTGCCACACATTTATTAGAAAACGGAACCGACATCCGCTACATACAACAGTATCTAGGACATCCAAGCATCAAAACCACAACTATCTACACACACCTTAGCAGTAATATAGTAGATAAAATACAAAGACCACTGAGACCAGTTAGTAAACAAGCTAAACAAAAAAGATGATTTTAAAAAAAATCAAGAATTGTTTGTATCTAAAAAAATAATACTATTTTTGATAAATATTTGAAAGTGCAATCAACATAAAAAAATGTTAAAAACGCAAGAACTTTCGTATATTTACTAGTTGGCAGCAAGGCGTGCGCAGAATCAAGAATATATTAACTTAAAACAAAAATAAAATGGCAAAAAAATCAATCTTCATCAGCTTTGACTATGAAAACGACAAGCATTACAAATTTCTTTTAACAGCTTTAAGTGCTAATGACCAATTTGAACTTTCTTTTAACGACAAATCAGCTTCTGAAATAAAGACATCCGAAATTCCAGTTGTTAAAGCTGGTTTAACTAGAAAAATAAACGAAGCAAAATATACTTTATGCATTATTGGTAAGTATGCAAATTCTTGGCATAAAGACTATTCAGAAATTGGACACAGAAATTGGATAAATTTTGAATTAGCACAAAGTAAAAAGAATGGAAACAAATTGATAGCAATAAAAATTGATAATTCATATGATTCTCCAGAAGAGATTTTAAATTCGGGAGCAAGTTGGGCAAAAAGCTTCACTGTAGATGCAATAACAAAAGCAATTGACGAAGCTTAAAATGACAAACGAAAAGAAAATAGAAATTCTTTATGATCATTATAAAGACACTTTCGAAAACCAAAAAATTTATTTGCAAAAAAGAAATTATTATACTCTAATCTGTTTGGGATTAATACTTGCGCTTTCATTTCAAATTTCAAATCCTGACCAATCAAATATAATTTCTAACGAGCTAATTAAAAAAAATATTGGAGACATAAAAATTGATTTTAATTACATCAATAATGTTTTAACATTTTCATTGCTTTGGGTTGTAATAATGTATTTTCAGGTTAATTTTTTGATTGAAAAAATATATACATATT
>JANNBA010000199.1:0-2058 GCA_031384845.1 Bacteroidota bacterium | reverse complement strand
TACCAAAATGCCGGCATCGGTGATTTTGTACCATTTTATTTTGGCATCAAAATTTTTTGTCCAGTCGTTTGCTTTTTGCGAAAAGCTGTTTGTAGCAACAATTAATGTCAATACAACTAAAATAATTTTTTTCATGGTTTTTGGTTTTATTAATATTTTATACAAAGTAATTGTAATTGAAGATTTGAACCTATACGATGAAATACGTATTTTTTGGCGCACACCACCCCTCCCGCACACCAGCTGTCCTGCTGCACGCTATATCTTTTTTTGGTTTTTGAAAAAAAAACCAAAAAAAGGATGCCGCTGCATCAGGGCGATTATAGACTTTTTGGGTTATTAAGACCTTTGCCAAAACAGTGGTTTTAAAACAACATAAAAAACAAGACCAACAAAACCCTGCAAACCACAAAAACACACCGCACACCGCAAAAAAATAGCTAAAAATGATAGTTGCGATGTGGTTTTTGAAACCAAAAAAAAACCCCACTGGCGATGGGGTTTTTTGGTTGCTAAGGAACAATAATCTTCTTAGACAGAATTCGTTTTTTAATTTGAACCTTTAGAATATATATCCCAGATTTTAAACCATCTAAACTAAATTCATTTTCAGTATAGTTTCTAACTTCATTTTTGTTCCAATCGAATAATTTTGCCCAAATGATATCGCTATTAGCAGTCAGTGTACTATCTCCATTTCGATCTTGAGTACAAGGATCTATAACGTTTCTGGCTGCATAACCATTTGTAGTATTAGGTAACAAAATATATAAATCGTCACAATCAGGCGGTGGAGCGCAAGAGATGTCAAAAATGAAATCCTTTGAGCCACAGATATTTGTCACGGTAATTTTATAATGTAAAACCCAATTGTAGCTATTACCATGAAAATGACCAAAGTAACCACTACCAGAGCCATGCCCTTTTATATCACCATTATCAAACCCAAGTTTTATCCATTCAATTGAGCTTATCCCTTGTTGGTTTAAAATTGTATTATGTCCGCCAATGACATAGGCATCTACAGTATTGCCAAATGACTCTAACAATAAATCAATATCCGGAGTTCCAACCCAAATTTTCTTTTCAAACGTTTGACCGTTTTGGAAAGTAGCGGTTATTGTTGCTGGACCATTTGAGACGCCTTTAATGATAACCGAGTAATTGTTTGGGGTTGTTATTTGAGCGTTTGGGGTTACTGACCAAGTTACTTCGCTTGGTAATTTGCAAATATCATTTCCAAAACTATATGTTGCGGTTTGGTTGTTGCAGATTAGATTTGGACCGATTAATTGGTTTTGATTTACATCAAAACTTGGAACTTGGGGATTACCTTGTATTTCTGCCAACAACCAATCGACGCTTTCTTTTGATAAATAAACATGTTTTTCGTTTTTTGATGGCGAAAAATAACTATCAAATGGTATTTCTTTGTTGGCAGGGTCGCACACTAAATTTCTGTTTAATGGAGTTGACCAATCAAAATTTGGGTTTTTGAAGGCTAATGAGCTGACAGTTGGGATGAAAGCGTGGTTTGGAACAAATACTCTATTTTCAACCCTATTTTCTTGAATTGCTGGATTTTCATCGATAGATTTTTTAATGGCTCCAACTGTATCAGAAGTACCACCAGGCACTACATCCATACATCCTCGTGGATTGGTGTTTACATCGTTTCTCCACGCATCAGTTATAATTAACTCGCAGAGATAGGTCATATTTGTAAATGGAATGCCACAAAGTATTTCTTTGGTAAATCTGCCTTCAAAAGTAGTTACTGAATTGCCAGGTGTGGCGAGGTTTCTATCAACATTATAAAAAGCTTTTAGATTGAATGTCCCAAAAACAGCTATATCATAAACTAATTGTCCTTCAGAATTGGTTTTCATACCATTTGTAGTTCCGTTTATCAAAGAAATTTTTCTCATACTAGTTGGAAAACCATCCTTTTAGACAAAAGTTTTTACAAAATCAAATTACCAATAGTAATCCTAACTCTGATGGTTTTCCAACTAGTATGAGAAAAATTTCTTTGATAAACGGAACTACAAATGGTAT
>JANNBA010000181.1:0-1879 GCA_031384845.1 Bacteroidota bacterium | reverse complement strand
GATATTCAAAAAATGCGCTTGCACAAAATCATTAAGATAGAAAGTGCTGAAAGTCATATTTTTAATAAAAAAATTAGCGATAAAATCAAACAAATTCAAACGCAATTTCCACAAATTATTTTTTAAAAAATACGTATTTCTTCGTATTGTTTGACCTTTATAAAAACGCCACTTTTGTATAATAAAAATGTAATACATTAATTATCAGTTAAAAATGTTGGTTTTTTTTTGGAGAAAAAGAGTCGTTATATCGGCTCTTTTTTTTTAATTATTTTATGAATGAATGATAAATATTCGTTAAACTTCTGAAGTTTTTAAAGTGTTGGTGTTTTAATTACTAAATAAATATATATTTGTACCCTAATTTTAACACATAAAAAACAAATAAAATGAAAAAGACAATTTTAGTTACATTAATTCTATTTACTTTTGGAGTTGTAAATGCTCAGAAATTTGAGGCTAAAATCAATCCTCTAGGAGCAATGTTTGGGAAACCAGATATTTCTGTAGAATATATCGTCAACGATAATTTTGGTGTAGAGCTTAGTGCAGGTATTGCTTTTGGAAAAACAGGATCTAGTGTATCTTTCGGAGGTGTTTCTTCTGAAAAACCTACTCAATCTGGTTTTGGTGTAAAATTGATTTCCAAATATTATTTTAGTCCTGATCAAGGAGCTGATGGCTGGTATGGTGGTATTTATTTAAGACAAGAATCTTTAGATTTAACTTATTCTTCATCATTCTCTGCAAGTGACTACAAATCTAGCATTTTTGCTGGAGGTGTAGAATTTGGAAAAAAATGGGTTTTTGATTCTGGCGTTTTAATAGAATTAGCGTTAGGAACAGGACGCCCTTTTTCTGAAAAAAGAACTTTCTCTAATGTTGCAAACACCAATAATTTAGATATTGAACTTGGTGTAGATTTTACGGGCAAATTTGCCGTAGGATATAGATTCAATTAATTTTTAGCAAAAAAATAAACATTTAAAAAGGCTAAAAATTATTATTTTTAGCCTTTTCCTTTAAATTAAAAAATTACATTTAAAAATAATCATTATGAAAAATATTGTTTTCTGCTCGATTTTATTTGTTTTTACAAATCTTATGTTTGGTCAAAGTAATAAGCAAAAGGCTACACTTTTTTTTAGAGATGGTACTTCATTGAGTTGTTTTGCTAGGGTTGCGGGAGATTATATTCGATATGTTGAGAAAGATCTTCGAGGCGCCGAAATTGGTGTAAATTGTAAAGAATTGACTGGTATCGATATTTGGATGCACGATAGATTAATTCATTTGGTTTATAAAACCGAGCAAGGTAAATCAAAACCCCGTTTGATGGAGATGAATATTGACGGCAAAATGAAGCTATATAGAATCGCCGATGTTTATAATAGCAACATAGGATTTGACTACAATAGTAAATTTTTAAACCCAAAATCGGGTTCAACCGTCTATTTTTTGGAAACCAAAGAAAATCAGGATATTGTTTTTCGATTTTCGTCAAATTTTGATAAACTTGCAAAAATTTATTTTTCAGATTGTGAAGATTTGTTAGCGCAATTAGGAAAAGACAATTTTAGAAAAAAAGATATATTGAAAATTGTAATTTTTTATAATGAAAATTGCGGCAAATAATCATTTTAAACCTTGGTATTTTTTTTAGTCAATTAATTTAAGAATTGCTTTTACAAATACTTCTGTTGATCCAGGTTTTAGACTAAAATAAAGATCGGGTTCAAGGCACTCTATTTCCATCAAAAAAAGTTCGTTGTTGAGGATAATCCCATCAACTCTGGCGTATAATAGATCTTCATCGAAACTATCAACCACTTTTTGTGCTTTTTCGATAAGCATTTTTGAGGGTTGTGCCAAAGAATAT
>JANNBA010000149.1:0-3670 GCA_031384845.1 Bacteroidota bacterium | reverse complement strand
CTTCATTGGCACCAAAACAAATTATACAGGCTATTGCTGTTGCAGATTTGGGTACTATTCAATCTATAAAAGGAATCGGCAACAAAACCGCGCAACGGGTGATTTTGGATTTGAAAGAAAAAGTGTTAAAATTGTATGATTTAGACGAATTAGCATCCTCGCCAAGCAATACAAATCGTGATGAGGCGTTATCTGCATTAGAGGTTTTGGGATTTGTAAGAAAAGCATCCGAAAAAATAGTAGAAAAAATAGTGCGTGAAGATCCAACGGCCTCTGCGGAATCGATTATAAAACAAGCTTTAAAAAATTTATAATACTTGAAAACAAATTATTTTAGGTCACTAAAAATAAAAAATGTTAGCTTTATATTGCTAATAATCTTTGCGTTACAAAAAATTTCGGCGCAAGTTGACACCCAGCCAAAAGACACTATTGGTTTTAACAAAGGTAAAATAAAGCTTAAAAATCCAACGAGTATTTTGTCTGCTTATACGTATGACCCAGTTACAGACCGCTATATTTATAGCAATACGGTTGGCGGCTTTAATATTAATTATCCAGTGATTTTGACACCAAAAGAGTATCAAGAATTGGTGGCTCGCGAAGGGATGCGCAAATATTTTAAAGAAAAATCGGATGCTATAGACGGAAAAAAACCAGGTAGCGAAGAAGCTAAGAAAAATTTGTTGCCCCGTTTTTATGTCAATAACAATATTTTTGAAACTATTTTTGGAAGCAATACAATCGATGTAAAACCCACAGGGTCTGTAGAAATGGATCTTGGTATGCGCTATTCAAAGCAAGATAACCCAGCATTATCTCCACGGAATCGTACTACATCGGCTTTCGATTTTACACAACGCATCAACATGAGCTTGACCGGAAAAGTAGGAACTCGATTGAACGTGAATGCCAATTATGATACCCAATCAACGTTTGCATTTCAAAATTTAATCAAATTGGAATACCAGCCAGACGAGGATGCCATTTTGCAAAAGCTCGAAGTTGGAAATATTAGTATGCCGTTGAGTAGCACTTTGATCAAAGGGGCTCAAAGTTTGTTTGGTGTAAAAACCCAATTGCAATTTGGAAAAACAACGATTACAGGCGTATATTCTGAACAAAAATCACAAACCAAAGCAATCAAGTCTGAAGGAGGCGGCACCGTGCAAGAGTTTAATGTTTTTGCATTAGATTATGATGCAGATCGGCACTTTTTTCTTTCCCAGTATTTTAGAAACCGCTATGATGCCAGTTTGAAAAGTTATCCGTTAATAAATAGTCGTGTTCAAATAACACGATTAGAAATATGGGTCACAAACAAAAATAACCGAGTCAATCAAACCGAAAACAATCTACGAAACATTGTTGCGCTTCAAGATTTGGGTGAAGGGCAGCTAACAGGTTTTAACGATAATGAAATAGTCAACCTAAACAATACTACTTCTTTTTTTATCAATCCGCCTGACACACCTACAGACAATAGCAATAATAGATTTGACCCCGCTTTGATAGAAAGCGCAACAGGTTTTTTGAATTCAAATATCAGAGAAGTTGTAACCACAAATAATAATGCTTTTACTTTGCCGGCGAGTACTACTGTTAGCGAGGGTCAAGATTATGCCAAACTAGAAAACGCTCGCAAACTGACGGCTTCTGAATATACTTTTAATCCACAATTGGGTTATATTTCCTTGCAACAGCGTTTGTCTAATGACGAAATTTTGGCCGTGGCCTATCAATATACAATTGGAGCCAAAGTATATCAAGTTGGTGAATTTGGTAATGGCGGCGTAGAATCGACCATTGTTGGTGCGGGTACCCCAACAAACCAAGCAATCATCACCCAAAGTTTGATTTTGAAAATGCTCAAAAGCACAATCACAACCGTTACCAACCCGGTTACTAAACTCACAACTCCTATTTGGAATTTGATGATGAAAAACATCTATCAAATTGCCCCAGGAGGACAGTTGGAACAGGCCGATTTTAGATTCAATATTGTATATACAGACCCAACACCACTCAATTATATTAGCCCAGTGTCTGCTACAAATCCGCTACCCGCAGACGTAGATAAAACACCTTTGCTGAAAGTTTTTAATGTTGACCGACTCAATAGTATCAATGACCCAGAAGATGGCGGCGATGGTTTTTTTGATTTTATACCCAATATAACGGTTGATCCGCAGTATGGACGCATCATTTTTACTACGGTAGAACCTTTTGGGAAGCACCTTTTCGAGAAATTAAAAACAAGTCCGTTAGAAGATTACAACGATGTTAGTCAGGTTAATTACAACGAAAATCAAAAGAAATTTGTTTTTAGAAATATGTATCGCAGCACACAAACCGGGGCGCTGCAAAGTAGTGACAAAAACAAATTTCAATTGCGTGGAAAATACAAATCTACAGCCGGAGATGGTATTGCTATAGGAGCATTTAATGTTCCAAAAGGATCTGTTGTAGTAAAATCTGGTGGACGGGTGCTGCTAGAAGGCGTAGATTATTCTGTAAATTATCAGCTAGGACGGGTTATTATTTTGGATCCTGCCATTCAGGCTTCAAATATGCCTTTGGATATATCAGTAGAAAATAATTCAGTATTTGGTCAGCAAACCAGAAGATTTATAGGTGTAAACGTAGAGCATAAATTTTCGGACAAATTTATGGTTGGAGGTACTTATCTTAACATGACAGAAAAACCGTTTACCCAAAAATCTAGTTACGGGCAGGAATCTGTAAGTAATACCATTTTTGGATTTAACACTAATTTTTCTACTGAGATTCCGTTTTTGACCAGATTGGTCAACAAATTGCCCAATATTGATACAGATGTTGTGTCCAATTTTGCTTTTAAAGGCGAAGTTGCTTTTTTGCGACCTGATTCGCCAACAGCAGATCGATTTCAGGGAGAGTCCACGGTATATGTGGATGATTTTGAAGGTTCGCAAACCACAATCGACATGAAAGCGCCTTCGGCTTGGAGTTTGGCATCGGTACCATTGTGGAAAAGCGGCGTAAGTTATAATAATTTTGGGTTAGACAACGCATCAGATCCTCCGGCGAGTATTTCAGACGGGTTTAAAAGAGCTAAAATTTCGTGGTATGCTGTTGACCCCACTTTTTATACGAGCCAAAGACCTAGCGGTATTAGCGATTTGGATATGGCTGCAGATAGGGTTCGACGAATTTATAGTAGCGAATTGTTTCCAGAAACCGATATTGCCGTGGGACAGCCAACAGTAATTAACACATTAGATTTGAGTTATTATCCTTCAGAACGTGGGCCATATAATTTTAATCCAACTGCGGTTTCAAACACTTTGACAAACCCCAAAGACAATTTTGGGGGAATAATTCGATCGATAAACACCACCAATTTTGAACAAGGAAATGTAGAGTACATTCAGTTTTGGATATTAGATCCTTTTGTAGATCCAGGGCATATAGCCGCTCAAACTCCTTCTACAAACGTGGGAAAAGTGTTTTTTAATCTTGGCGAAATTTCAGAAGATGTGCTCCAAGACGGAAAAAAACAATACGAAAACGGATTACCATCACAAGGTTCTACATTGCCAACAACACCATCTATTTGGGGAAAAATACCCTCGTCTCAATCATTGGTTTATGCTTTTGATGTTGATCCAACCAATCGTTCTGTGCAAGA
>JANNBA010000122.1:0-7293 GCA_031384845.1 Bacteroidota bacterium | reverse complement strand
AATATTGAGATTGAAAAAAAAGAAGCTGTGCTCAATTATTTAAAAATGAATTACCATGGATATATTAATAAAGATTTAAAATTGACGAACGAAGAAGATGTAAATCAGTTTTATTATTTTCTAGTGGATATGAAGGATGTTGTAGAGAGTATTCATGATGAAAACGACTTGAAAATAAAATTTTTTTTATGTAATGCATTAATTGAATTTAAAACATTAAATGAGAAAACATCAGAGATTTTAGAAAAAAAACAAAATCAACAATAGAACATTAGAAAAAGTATTGAAATTTAACAAAAAACCGAAGAAGATAATTTATTTCAGAAGCAAGAAATTTCAAGATTAAATCAAGAAATAAATTTGCTTAAAGACAAAATGAATGAAAAATTGTGATTTTTAAAGCAAATAATTAGTAATTTTGCATAGTGAAACAACAAGTAAACATAGCAACAATTTTTCCCAAGCACTTATTTTGGGATATGGATCATAGTAAACTTAATCTTTCCAGAGATAAAGATATTATTATTCCAAGGGCTTTGTTTGCAACAACCCCAGAAACATTTGAAACGGATATTATAAAACCTATGCAACTGATTTTTAAATATAATGACTACACAAATTTACAATCCATCCAACAATATTACTTATTTTATTGAAGTTGTTTTCCAGAAAACCTCAAGAATTCTTGGAGTTTTTTGTTTATAGAAAGTATTTAGTGAACCCTTAAAAAACACTTTTTGAGTTTTTAAGGGTTGACTATATAGATTGCTGTGGGGGTGTGGTTTTGAAATGATTTTGGTCTGGTTTCGCCCCGATTGAGGCGGCATCCTTTTTGGATTTTCTTTTTCAGAAAATCCAAAAAGATATAGCCGGTAGCGGGACAGGTGGTGTGCTAGAGGTATTGGTGTGCGCCAAAAAAAAAACCGCCTATTTCTGGGCGGTTTGTTGTTTTAGGCAAGGCTCTCTTTGATGCGGCGCATGGCTTCGATGAGCAAATCTTCGCTGGTGGCGTATGAAAACCGAATGCAATTTGGATTCCCAAAGGCGTCTCCGGTTACTGATGCTACATTGGCTTGGGCGAGTAGATACATCGAAAAGTCGTCGGCATTATTGATTTTTGTGCCTCGCAACGTGCTACCAAAATAGGAAGAAACGTCTGGAAACACATAGAATGCGCCGTCTGGATTGTTGATTTTTATGCCCGGAATATCTCGAAGCAAACCTACTACAAGGTCGCGTCGTTTGTGAAAGGCCGTGACCATATACTGTATTTCGGATGGGTTGGCTTGAAGGGCTGCAATTGTGGCTCGTTGTGCGATACTGTTGGCGCCACTGGTGATTTGTCCTTGCATTTTGGTACAGGCTTTTGCTATAAATTCGGGTGCGCCTATATAGCCTATTCTCCACCCTGTCATAGCAAATGCTTTTGAAACGCCGTTTACGGTGATGGTTCTGTCATACATTCCATCTATCGAGGCGATGCTGCAAAAGCTGTCTGTAAAATTGATATGTTCATAAATTTCGTCAGCAACAACAAATATTTGTGGGTATTTTTTTAGCACTGCTGCCAGAGCGATGAGTTCGTCTTTGTGATATACCGATCCGCTTGGGTTGCAGGGCGAGCTAAACATGATCATTTTGGTTTTTGGGGTGATTGCGGCTTCCAATTGGACGGGTGTGATTTTGAAATCGCTTTCGACACTCGAGCTTACTTCGATTGGAATGGCGTCGCACATTTTTACAATTTCTGAATAGGACACCCAAAATGGGGCGGGCAAAATGCACTCATCATCAGGGTTAAGCAAAACTTGTGCGAGATTAAATAGAGATTGTTTTGCACCGGTAGAAACCACGATTTGCGATGGTTTATAGTCGAGATTATTATCGCGTTTGAACTTGTGGCATATTGCTTCTTTGAGTTCTTGATAGCCATCAACAGGGGTATATTGCGAATAGTTTTGATCGATAGCTTCTTTGGCGGCTTGTTTTACAAAGTCGGGCGTGTCAAAATCTGGTTCGCCCAAACTCAAACTTATAATGTCTTTGCCTTGTTGTTTTAATTCTCTTGCCAATGCGGCCATAGCGAGGGTTTGCGAGGTGGCAAGCTTGTTGATTCTGTCTGAAAGTTGGTTCATTTTTGAAAAAAAAGTTGGTTTTGAAAAAATTTTAAATTGCCATTGCAGGCTTGGCGCCTAAATCTTTGAGGTGTCTAAAATGGGCTACAATTGCAGATCTCATGGTTTTGTATTCATAGTAGGGCAAGTTGCACTCGAAGGCGGTTTCTTTGACAATTTTTGCAATTTTGCCATAATGCACATGGCTGATATGCGGAAAAATATGGTGTTCTATTTGATGGTTCAAACCGCCCGTGTACCAGTTGACGAGCCAGTTTTTTGGGGCAAAATTTACGGTTGTAAAAAGCTGGTGAATGGCCCAAGTGTTTTCTATTTCGCCCGTTTCGTCGGGCAATGGGTTGGTCGTTTCATCTACTATATGTGCCAATTGAAAAACGATGCTTAATATCAACCCAGCGGTATAGTGCATCGCAAAAAAGCCTATCAAAACTTTCCACCATACAACGCCCAAAAGCATAGGTAAAACCAACCATATCGAAAAATAAATGATTTTGGTGAAGATTAAAGTTGTCCAAAGGGTTTTGGGTTTTTTGGCCTCGCCATAAGATAATTTGCGTTTTAGGTACGATTTCATCTGTTTGAAATCTGTTGTCAAACACCAATTAAATGTCAATAATCCATACAAAAACACGGAATAATAATGCTGAAAACGGTGAAAGCTGTACCACTTGGCATCTTTTGTAAATCGAATCACGCGGCCTGCATCCAAGTCTTCGTCATGACCCGGAATGTTGGTGTAGGTGTGGTGCAACACATTGTGCTGTACTTGCCAGTTATAGACATTTCCTGCCAATACATAAATGGTGCCACCCATAAATTTGTTGACCCAGTTTTTGGTCGAATACGAGCCGTGATTGCCATCGTGCATGACATTCATACCAATTCCGGCCATGCCAAAACCTATGAATATCGAAAGCAATAGAAAAAGCCAAAACGGCATATTTGTTAAGGTAATGATCAAAAAATAAGGGGTCAAAAACAGCACAAACAAGATAATTGTTTTGAGATGCAGTTTCCAATTGCCTGTTTTTTGAATATTGTTTTCTTTAAAATATTGATTTACTCTTGAATTTAAGGTTCTAAAAAACTTCAAATTGTCTTGTTTTGAAAACGATGGAGCGGCTGTATTCATATTGAATTTGATAAGTTGCAAATATAAAGAATTTATGGATATAATTGCAATAAGCCAATATTAGAAACTTTTTTTTAGGTGTTAAAGTTGATTTGGTATTTTGTTTTATACTTTAATACCAAAAAATACGTTTTTGGTTTCAAAACTGTTTGAAGTGTCAAACGATACTTTGTCTAATTGTAAATTGAAAAAACGAGCAAAACCCTATTTTAAAAAAAAGTGGTATCTTTGTTTTTTAGAAAAAGACTTTTAATGAAAGAAATTAAAAACATTTCGCGCTCACGGGCGCAAGAATCCTCGGCAGCTATCGAGCGATTGTATATCACTATTAGACACCTTTTTAACAGGGGTTTTTATAAGCCAATGGGGGTTTCTGGCGAAACTTTGCGCGAAGCATTGTTGTCATTAAGACCCGAAATTTATGGCACTATTGCCGAAGAAAAAGTTGAGCTTTCGGGCTTATTGTATGTCATAGAACGTCTGCCTGTGGGCATCGAGGAGTGTCGGTTTATCAATTTGACTTCAGACGAAGGCTATTCAAAATCCCATTTTAAAGCAATTATTCCGCCCAAGCGAAAAAGAAATTGCTACCGCATCGACAGCGAGCAAATGAATGTAGAAATTACCCGTGGCCGTTCAGATATTTATGATATTTTGACCCACTTGACATTTATTTTTATAGAATCACACAAAATAAAAAACCGCATCTTGATTGACGATGAGGGCAAATTGTCGCGCGATTGGGAAAAACTCGAAAAAACAGTTTTGACCAACAAAAAACTCAACCTCATCGACAAAGAGATTGCTATTTCGCACACCGCCAATATTCTAGGGCGCACCTTTGCTGAGGTTTTAGATGTTTATCACCACTTTGCCACAGCAGACAAGCCAGACCGATTTTTGCACATTATATATTGGTTAGGACAACTTGCATTAGACGAGGTTTTGAACAATAACAAACGAACAATCACTTTTAGCCCCATTTTGCGAGAGCGATTAGGTCATCATATTCATGGCGAAATTTGGGCCAATAACATCAAAGAAGTGCTCAAAAAAAACAATTTGTTGCACCGGCCTATTCACATTATTAGCGCCAATATGCACTCGGTGATGAACTCGCTATTTGCGACAACCGTTCTCAAAAGCAAGTTTAAAGACCAATCACCCTTTTTTATTTTTGAAGAATTAAGCAAACAAGGCGCACATGAATTGCGTCAAAAAGTAGAAGATTTTGCCACACAGCAAGGCATGATATCCCTTCCGGACAGCTCGGGAACCAATATTGACGTTCAGATTTTTGATACCGAAAAAATGGATTTCAAAAAAACCGCTTTCGCAAAAGGGTCGCAAGACAGCCACAAACCCGTACTTATTGTGATGGATTATGCCTTTGGAGAGCAAGCTTATGAAACCATCGACGAACTTTTGAAACCCTTTCAAGAAACCAAAACCAAAAAAACACTTTTAGACGTCGCCTCGGTATCTATCATGGGCAAAGCCGGTATTCTTGAAGGCGGCAAAGGCGATATTATGATTCCAACGGCACACATCAATGAAGGCACAGGAGACAACTACCCTTTTCACAACGAATTGACAGCCAGCATGTTGGAAGGAAACGATATTGCCGTTTTTTCGGGAGCAATGATAACCGTGCTTGGCACCTCATTGCAAAACAAAGATCTATTAAAGTTTTTTCACGATTCGACCTGGGGCGTTATTGGGCTCGAAATGGAAGGCGCCTATTATCAAAAAGCAATACAATCTGCCTCAAAAATCAGAAAAAGCATCAACCCAAACGTCAAAGTACGCTATGCCTATTATGCCTCAGACAACCCTCTCGAAACCGGCAGCACATTGGCCTCCGGCGGATTGGGCACAACAGGTGTAAAACCAACCTATCTCATTACGATCAAAATATTAGAACAAATTTTTAACATTAACTAACACCAATGACTACCAATTCTCCAAAACCATTAGACGATCAAGAAATTGATTTTAGCATAATTACCAAAAAAATAAGCGGCTTTTTTGACCAAATTGCAACCTTTGTTTTTAACTGCATTTTGTACATTCAAAAAAATAAAAAAATATTAGCTTTTTTGTTTATTATTGGTGTAGCCGGTGGGGTTTTGTTAGACTCAACCTCAAAAAGTTATGACCACAATATAGTCGTTACACCAAACTTTAATTCTGTCGAATATCTGTATGGAAAAATAGATTTGCTCAACTCAAAAATCAAAGAAGACGACACCATTTTTTTGAAATCAATAGGCATCAAACAACCAAAAAAACTCGCCCTCATTGAAATCGAACCCATAATCGACATTTATACCTTTGTGAGCAACAAAACCAATAGCGTAGATAATGCACAAAACTCACAAAACTTTGAATTGGTCAAACTATTGTCTGAAGACGGCGACATCAAAAAAGTAATCAAAGACGAGCTTACCAGCAAAAACTATGCACAACATTTGATTCATATTGCTACAAAAGGATTTGCCTCCAACGAAAACTTGATAAATCCCATTATGGATTATCTAAACCAAAGCGAATATTACGAAAAAATGCGCAAAACCTATATCGACAACATCCTTTTTAAACTCCAAAAAAATGAAGAAGTAATCGCCCAAATAGACGGCTTGCTCAACAGCTTTTCGAGTACCGCAGCCGCCTCAAACCAAAAAAGTGACAAACTCGTATATTATAACGAAAACACCCAAATAAACGATGTCATCTCGACCAAAAACAACCTTGGTTTTGAAATTGGATCCCAAAAATTAGAACTGATATGGTTTGACAAAATCATCAAAGAAAAAAGCAGGCTCATAAACCTCAAAAACACCAAAAAACTCAACGATAAACTCAAAATTGTATTGCCAATATTCTTGATATTTGCCTACGTTTTTTGGGGAATGTTCATGTCGTTTTATCGCAAACAAGCACAAAAAGCAACACAAAAATAATTTTTTTATACCTATGAAAGGAATCATTTTGGCCGGAGGCTCAGGCACCAGACTACACCCACTCACCATAGCAGTAAGCAAACAATTGATGCCCATCTATGACAAACCCATGATCTATTATCCGCTATCAACCCTAATCTGGGCTGGCATTCGCGAAATATTAATCATCTCAACACCCCACGATTTACCCCTGTTTAGAACCCTTTTGGGCGACGGCAAAAAATTTGGCTGCCGCTTTGAATACGAAGTACAAGAACACCCAAACGGCCTGGCAGAAGCATTCATAATCGGCAAAAAATTTGTAGGCACAGACAAAGTCGCCCTCGTGTTGGGCGACAACATCTTTTATGGCACCGGATTGGCAGATTTGCTCCAAGCCAACAACAACCCCGATGGCGGCATTATCTATGCCTATCATGTCCACGACCCAGAGCGATACGGCGTAGTAGATTTTGACAATGACGGAAAAGTACTCTCGATCGAAGAAAAACCAACCAACCCAAAATCAAATTTTGCCGTTCCAGGCATCTATTTTTATGACAATGACGTACTAGAAATAGCTGCCAATATCGCCCCAAGCCATCGTGGCGAAATCGAAATCACAGACGTAAACAAAGAATATTTGCGTCGCAAAAAACTCAAAGTCAGTATATTAGACCGCGGAACAGCATGGTTCGACACCGGCACATTCAACTCGCTCATGCAAGCATCACAATTTGTGCAAGTCATCGAAGAACGCCAAGGACTAAAAATTGGCTCCATCGAAGAAGCCGCTTTTAGAATGGGATTTATAGACAAAACCCAACTCAAAAACCTTGCCCAACCACTACTCAAAAGCGGCTATGGCAACCACTTGATGGACATCGCAAACCAATAAAATCATTTTTTTTTGGGCGTGCCCCTTCGGGTCGGTCTCCGGCTCCCGCTTTTTGGGCTGGCTGAAAAACGCCAGCCCAAAAGAGCTCCGCCTATGCCCTCACGCAAGAACGCCGCTGAAAGAAACAATTTCTTTTCAAAAAAACAAAAAAAACGAAAGCAACACAACCCTGCACAAATAATACCC
>JANNBA010000104.1:0-12908 GCA_031384845.1 Bacteroidota bacterium | reverse complement strand
GCTGGCAGTAGTTTTAATGCTTGTTCTTGATTTAGGTGTTTTTAATAAAAAAAGTCGTGTGGTTTCAAACAAACAAGCTATTATTTGGTCTTCTGTTTGGATTACTTTGGCAATGCTATTTAGTATATTGATCTATAATTTTGCTGGAATTACAAAATTTTATGAATTTCAATCTGCGTATTGGATAGAGAAAGCACTTTCTGTTGATAATTTATTTGTATTTATTTTGGTTTTCAAATTTTTTGATGTTGCTAATGAGAACAAACAGAAGACCAAATAATAGCTTGTTTGTTTGAAACCACACGGCTTTTTTTATTAAAAACACCTAAATCAAGGACAAGCATTAAAACTACTGCCAGCACAAAAATGACAACAAGCCTCGGATGTTCTGAAAAAATTGGGTGATTGTTCATTGGTTTTTTTTAAAAGTTGGTTTTTTCCTAAACTTACAACAAAAATTTTAAGATTTTGGTTTACAATACATGATGGATTTTTTAATAAAATCATTTTGTTTTTTTTTCTTGAAATAAATTAATACAAAATTAGTTATTGATTTTTTCAAGAAAAAGACGCATTAAATTTCCTGTTTTCAATAAACCAAAAACTATAATATTAGCATTATAAATGCAGTATTCAACATTTATTTCAAACAAATATATGGTTTTTTTAAACGTTAGTGAACCAAAAATCAAAATAGTTGTTGCTAATAATTAAGCTTTAAATGTCATTTCAAAAAACATCAGCCAAAATAAATGGAGCGATTTTCAAAACAAAAACGATAATGGTTTAATAATAAGCTAATTGTGATTTTTTTGCAAAGTTGACACTTGGTTTTTTTATAAAAATGCGGATTAAAATGATGTCTTTTTATTTTGTAACATTTTTTTGAAACTAATATCATTTTTTTTGATTAAGAAAAATTAATCCTTAATTTCACTTTTATTTTTTATTTTTGTAAAAAAACATGAAATCAATACAAAGATGGTCTATTTTAGGTTTGATCTTGATGCTAACGCAGGGCAGCTTTTCGCAAGTTTACAAGTTCAAGGCGAGTGGTTTTAGCATTATCGAAAAAAACGAAGCGGGCAAATGGGGCGAGTGGAGCGAATTTGAAAACTCGGCACTTATCATCACACTCGATGGCAAAAAAGACCGTGTCGTGGTGGCTTCTCAAGAAATACAACTCTATAAAATATTGTCTTATGGACAAAAAATTTCTACTGCTTTTGACGACACAATACCGCTAAACTGTACAGATAATGCTGGTGGCAGCTGCACGATATTGATTGTAACTCGAAAAAATCAAAACAATAGAAAACAATTTTATATCAACTATGAAGACGTAAAAATAGTTTATAATGTGTATGAATATTTATAAAGTAGCCAGAAAAGTTACTGTTTCAATCAAATCTTTTTCGTTTTTTAGATCTATTTTTTGTTCTTTTAAAAAAGTTTCAACCTTGTCTTTTTTGTCTATATAAAGTTTGAAAAGTTCTTTTTTGTTTTTTGGAAAAAGCACAATTTCGTTGTTTTGAATTTTAAGAAAATAGCTTGGATCTTGGAGTTGGTATTTTGCGGGCATGTTCATTTCTAGCGATGTTTTGGCTATTTTTGCTTCGCTCAATAATATTATTTCTTTTTTGAATAATGCCAATTTTTCAGACTCAAAAAGCGTAATCAAATAACCTCTTGTGGATGTTTTATTCTCGTTTTTATAATCTAAAAGCCTGTAATTTTGATTGTTATGCGAAAACAAAATATTGTCAAAATCCTGAATTTTATCCAAAACCAAAGTATCATTCGTAGCTGTAATAAATTCAAACTCGTCTGAAAATGTATTATATCGCATTTTGGCAATTTGTGAAACTGTGGCTACTTTTGCATCCAAAAACTTCAAAACAATATACGGTGATCCCTTGGGTTTTTCCATTTCTTGGTCTGGATTTTTAAATAATTTTCCAGCATGATTTGGGTCTAAAACTTCGTATCTGAAATTAACACCACGATTTTGGGCATTGGATTGATTGATTACAAATATAAAAAAAATGAGTTTTAGGAGTTGGGTTTTCATGTTTTGGTTTTTTAGGTTATCTAGTATTTTGTTTCAAAATTGCAATAACTTCTCAAAGTTACTCTTTTTTTTATTTCAAAATTAAAACGTAACACTTTTTATATGTGCCAAATGATGTCTGCAATGCCAGGCATATAAGGCGATGGCTTCTTGAATGCTAAACTTTTTTTGATATTCAGGATGTATATAGCATTTTTGAAAGTCGCTGTCGTCAAGTTGTTCGATCATAAAACATATTTTTTGGTGCAGACCTTCAAGGAGTTGTAGTGATGGCGCAACATTCATGATACAGTTTTCTGGCAATTTTCCCCAACGGTCTTCATGATAAAATTTGATCGTTGGTGTGTCTTCTGTAAGTGTCCATTTGAGTCGGATATAAAAGTTGAGGTGGCTATCGGCGCAGTGGTGCACAACCTGTCTAATAGTCCAGCCATCAGGCCGATAGGTGGTGTCCAATTGGGCATCGGTGAGCAGAATTACGGCGGCTTTTAGTTCTTCTGGAAATGAAGCTAATGTATCCATAAAGCTATTCAAATAAATAGTCGAATAGTCTTTTGGAGGTTCAAATTGTCCAATGGGGTATTGAAGTGTTGTGGTTTTCATACGTTTTTGGTTTAGTTGGATACAAATATAGATTTTTTTTTAAATTTTTAAACCGATAGCTCATTTCTGTGTCACTATTGAAGCAAAAAAACTATTAAAATAAGAAATTAGGTTGTTTTTTGAAAATGATGTAAATTTGAAAAATATAATTTTACAGACCTTAATATATGAAAATAAAAGATGTGATGGTTTTGCTGGACGAAATTGCGCCATTGGCGTATGCAGAAGATTTTGACAATGTGGGCTTGTTGGTTGGTAATCAGGAGACCGAAGTCACGAATATATTGGTTTGCCACGATGCGTTGGAGTCCGTTATAGACGAAGCAATTTATAAAAATTGCAATTTCATTGTGTGCTTTCATCCAATTTTGTTTTCAGGATTAAAGAAAATAACAGGCAAAACCTATGTAGAACGCGCAGTAATTAAGGCAATTAGAAACGATATTGCTATTTATGCAATGCATACAGCCCTAGACAACCATCAAAATGGGGTAAACAAAATTGTATGCAATCAATTGGGGTTGATCAATAGTAGGATTTTGATTCCAAAAACACAATTTATTCAAAAGCTAACCACTTTTGTACCGCAAGAGCATGCAGATAAAGTGCGGCAAGCTTTGTTTGCAGCAGGTGCAGGAATGATTGGCAACTACTTCAATTGTAGTTTTAATTCTGAAGGCACCGGTACCTATTGTGGAAACGAAAATAGTGATCCTGTGGTTGGCGAAAAAGGTGAAATGATGGTCGTAAACGAAATTAAAATTGAAGTTACGTTTGAAAAACATTTAAAAAATAAAGTTTTAAAAGCCCTTTTTGAAAGCCATATTTATGAAGAAGTGGCTCATGAAATTTATGATTTGCAAAATGTGCATCAAAATATTGGAATGGGAATGATTGCCGAATTAGAACAGCCGATGCTAGAGGAGGATTTTTTGAGGTTTGTAAAACAAAAAATGCAAAGTCCAAGTATTCGTCATTCCGCTTTTTTGAACAGACCTATAAAAAAGGTTGCCATATTAGGCGGAGCAGGCAGTTTTGCCATAAAAAATGCAATTGCTGCTGGTGCAGATGTTTTTTTGACGGCAGATTTAAAATATCATCAATTCTATGAAGCTGAAAATCAGTTACTTTTGGCGGATATTGGTCATTTTGAGAGCGAACGATACACAAAAAATTATATTGTTGATTGTCTTTTAAAAAAAATGACTAATTTTGCCGTTATTTTATCAGAAGAAAATACAAATCCAGTTAAGTACTTATAAAAATATGGCGACTACAAAAGAATTGACCGTTGAAGACAAGTTGAGAGCAATTTATGATTTGCAATTAATAGACACGCGAATAGACGAAATTAGAAACATTCGTGGCGAATTGCCACTTGAAGTTGAAGATTTAGAAGACGAAGTTGCGGGCTTATTGTCGCGATCAGAAAAATTAGCAGCAGATTTAGAAACAATCGAAGATCAAATCAAAATCAAAAAAAACGATATTGATTTGCACAAAGAGTCAATAAAAAAATACACCAAGCAGCAAGATAGCGTTCGAAACAATCGCGAGTTCAACTCCTTGACCAAAGAAGTAGAGTTTCAAGAATTAGAAATTCAATTGGCCGAAAAGCAAATCAAAGAAATGAAAGCCTCGATAGAGTTCAAAAAACAAAATATCGATACTGCAACAGAAAGATTAGAGCAAAAGCAAACACACTTGGCCCACAAAAAAGCAGAATTAGAAGATATTATGTCTGAAACCTCAAAAGAAGAAGGATTTTTGACAGATAAATCATTAGAATTTCAAGGCTTGATAGAGCCAAGATTATTAGCAGCATACACCCGTATCCGAACAAGTGTTCGCAACGGATTGGCAGTAGTTTCAATAGAAAGGGGCGCATCTGCAGGATCATTTTTTACAATTCCGCCACAAACGCAAGTAGAAATTGCAGCACGCAAAAAAATAATCACTGATGAACATTCAGGAAGAATATTGGTTGACAGTGTTTTGGCTGAAGAAGAAAAAGAGAAAATGGACAAATTATTCTCGAAATTTTAAAAATTGGACCACGCCTTGAGCGTGGTTTTTTTTTGGAAAAACAAAATCTTTTTTAAACTAAAAAACAAAGTACAAGCTAAATTTTTATAGTTTGTATAAAAATTTAGCTTGTTTTGTGAGGTATCGTTCAAAATCACTTTTAAATAACAAACTAGTTCATTTGACCATTTATTGATAAAAAAACAGGCCTAACGCCTTGTTTTTTTAATCAAAATGCAACCATTTCAAAATATTACCATTTCAAATTTGGATATTTAAGAAATATTTAAGAAGTTTGCCGATTAACAAACAAACTAAAATATATGAGATCTAAATTCAAATGGATTTTCACGTTTCTAATAGCCGCTATGATGCAGCTATCTTTTGCGCAAGAAAAGACAATTACAGGTGTAGTATCTGACGCATCTGGAGTATTGCCGGGCGCAAATATTATTGTAAAAGGAACAAAACGTGGCGCACAAACTGACGCAAGCGGAAAATACAGCATACAAGCCAGCAAAGGAGAAGTTTTGGTGTTTACTTTTATTGGTACACAAGACGCAACCGCCACTGTTGGAAACGCTTCTACCATCAATATGGTTTTGAAAGCAGAAGGAGTAGAGCTAACCGAGGTTGTAGTAACAAGCCAAGGTATCAAAAAAGAGAAAAAAGCTTTAGGTTATGCAGTAACCACAATCAAAGCCGAAGATTTGGCCTCAAAACCATCTACAGATGTAGCAAGAGCCCTAACAGGAAAAGCTGCAGGGGTAAATATACAACAAACAAGTGGTTTGTCTGGATCGGGCACCAACATTATTATACGTGGATACTCATCAATCACAGGTAGCAATCAACCTCTATTTGTTGTAGATGGCGTTCCTTTTAATACAGATACCAACACTGACGGTAACTTTCTCGAAGGATCAACAAATGCTTCAAGCAGGTTTTTGGATTTAGACCCAAACAGTATAGCCTCTGTAAGTGTGCTCAAAGGATTGGCAGCAACCACTTTGTACGGACAAGCAGGTAGAAGTGGCGTGGTTTTAGTAACCACAAAATCTGGTGATACCAAATCTATCAACAAAAAGATGGAGGTTACATACAGCCACTCCTTATATATGACACAAATTGCGTCCTTGCCTCAATACCAAAACAGCTATGGAAACGGTTTTAATAATGATTTTAGACCTGCTTATTCCAACTGGGGGCCAAGTTTTGACACAAGAGATTCAAACGGAGTTGACAAAGACGGGAACGTAAAACATCCTTATGATTATTTAGGTCTAAACAGCGTGTTTCCAGAATTTAAGGATGTAAAAGTTGCTTATCAACCCTACAACAATGTAGCTCCATTTTTTGGAACAGGACAAGTAATTACCAATTCCATTAATGTAGGCGGACGATCTGAAAAAACCACTTATAACATGAGTGTTGGAAATACCAACGATGAAGGTTTTATTGAAAACAACCGCTATCAAAGACTTAATTTTAGCATTGGCGGACAAACAAAATTATCAAACAAATTAACTTTTATCGCCTCGATGAATTATGTACGAACCAATAAAGTAGCACCTCCAACAGGAGCAAGCTTTGGATCAGGCGGCTTTGGAGGTACAACCTCTGTTTTTGCACATATTTTATACACGCCACGTAGTTTAGATTTATTTAATTTACCATATAGCAATCCACTTACAGGAGGTTCTGTTTATTACAGATCAGACATTGCAAACCCATTATGGACATTAAAAAATTCGGCTGATAAAGAAGGAGTTAGACGCTTTTTTGGAAATTTCAAAGCCGTTTTTGAAATCAATGACTGGTCCAACTTAACCTACGGATTGTCTTTAGACAACTATACCCAAAAGAAAGTTTATTTTGTAAACAAAGGAGGTCCAGATGTAATAGGTGGACTTTTGCAAACCTCAAATAGAGAAAGCACGATTTTTGACCACACTCTAAGCTATAACTTTAACAAACCATTAGGTGAAAAATGGTCTATAGATGGCGTTTTGGGATTCAATCCTAGACAAGAATCTTTAGACTATAATATTTTAGTTAGTGGTAATCAGTTTTTATATGGCATCAATGTGCATGATAACTTTTCGATAGCCCGTGGTTATTCAGGAAATTCAAATTATAATATTATAGGTTTGTATGGAAGTACAACTGTTGGTTATGACAAGTATCTTTATTTGAACTTGCAAGGTCGTCGTGATAGTTTTTCATCTTTGACCAAAGAAAATCGTTCTCTTTTTTACCCATCAGTTTCTTTGTCATTTGTGCCTACAGATGCTTTCAGCAGTCTAAAAAGCAATGGCTATCTTAATTATTTGAAATTGCGAATTAGCTCTGGATCATCAGCTGGATTTCCAGACCCATATCAAACACAAGTAGGATTAAGTCAAAATGCCAACGGCTTTGATGATGGAACACAACCCATTCAGGTAATTTTGCCAAATCCTTTGTTAGGGAATGTTAATCTAAAACCAGAATTGGTAAAAGAATTGGAATTTGGAATCGAGAGCAAATTTTTCAAAAACAGAGTGGGGTTGGATATATCATTATATGACAAACGATCTACTCAAAACATTATAGACAGGCCTTTGGCTCCAGAAACAGGTAGCCTACAACGAGGTGATAATATTGCAGAAGTAAGCAATAAAGGAATAGAGCTTGGTATGAATTTTCAAATTATTAAACCAACAGACAAAAGTTTTGGGTGGGAATTTTCTGGTAATTTTACTAAAAACAAAAACATTATTGAAAATCTCGGAACTATTGATAAAGTTTACATAGCAGGATTTAGCTTTTTAGGAAATTTTGCTATTGAAGGACAGCCTTATGGTGTGATTTTAGGTTCTTCTATATTAAGAGACGGAAACGGAAACTATGTTGTGGGTGGCGACGGAAATTATGTACCCGTAAATGACCCAACCATAATTGGCGACCCAAATGCAAAATGGAGGTCAACCATGATCAATGAGTTTTCTTATAAAGGTGTAAGTTTTGGGGTTCAATTTGAATTTCAAAAAGGTGGCGATATATATTCAACAACCGCAGCAGCTCTATTATCAAGAGGTTTGACCGAAGATACCAATTTTGACAGAAATCAAACTTTTGTGTTGCCCGGGGTAAACCAAAACGGAAATGTAAACACTATACAAATTGATGCAACCTCTTATGGTTTTCAAAATTCGGGCTTTTTTATTAGAGAGCAAGCTATATATGACGCCACCAATTTGAGAATGAGAGAAATTTCATTGTCATATAAATTGCCAAAAAAATTCTTGGAAAAGACTCCTTTTGGTTCAATTGCAGTTTCAATTGTTGGTCAAAATCTTTGGTTTAAAGCATTCAACTTTCCAAAATACCTGAATTTTGACCCAGAAGTAATGAGTCTTGGTGTAGGAAACGGTCAAGGATTTGACTACTTGACTGGGCCAACTGCAAAAAGATTTGGATTTAATCTTAATTTAACTTTTTAATCTATATGAAAAATACAACTAAATTTTTAAAATACATAATGGCTCTATTGGCTGTTTTCACCTTTGGATGTGAGGCAGTAGATTTAGATCAATTACAAGATCCAAATGCTGTTTCAGAAGAACAATTAGATCCTGTTTATGTTTTCAATTATATACAAATAGTACTTCCGCAATTTGTGGATAGCGCCAACGATTTTACTCAACAATTGACACGTCAAATGGCAATGACTGGAGGTAGAACTTATGACAATGCTTTTTCGGATGTAAGTTTTAACTCTAATTGGATAACAGGATATTCCATTTTAACCTCTGTGAAGCTTTTAGAAAAAAAAGCTGAAGCATTAAAAGAAACTAATATTTTGGGAGCTTCCAAAATTATTCGCGCTTATGTGATGATGACTTTAGTAGATTTGTATGGTGATGTACCTTATTCTGAAGCATTTTTGGGGAATGAAAACCTAAATCCAAAATTTGACAAAAGTGCAGAAGTTTATAAAACTGCCCTTAAAGAATTAGATGACGCCCTCATAATATTAGACCAAACAAATTCAGGATTAGAAGAAAACAAAGCCTATGATTTGTATTATGGTACTGGATTAGAAAAGAAATTCAACGTAGCGAAATGGAAAACTTTAGCAAACACGTTGAAATTCAAAGCCTATATCACTGCAAGAAAGGCAGGAACTGAACTAGGTGTTGATATTCCAACGGTTTTAACAACCTTGATGGCAGGTGATTTGATAGATACTCCAGCAGAAGATTTTACGTTTAAATATTCAACCTCACAAAATCCAGACTCAAGACATCCACTATTTGTGCAATCTTATTACTCAAATAATTCACCTCCATATATTGCAAATTATATGATGTGGACAATGGTAAGAGAAAAAGGGGTATCCTCGATACTGCCTACCAATGCAGACAAAGTTATAACAGATCCAAGAGTAAGATTTTATTTTTATAATCAAGTTGATAATGCAGAATTATCAGACACTTTTGAACTTCCTTGTAAAACTTCAATCAGACCAGAGCAATACAATTTTGCAGAGTATGCTTCTTTGTATAAAAGTGATAGATTAACACCATTTTGCACCACCAAAAAAAGTGCAAACTCTACCAATACAGGTTTTTGGGGTGCCGATCACGGATATTCTTCAGGACGACCAAATGACGGAGCAAAAATTACAATTGCTGGACTTTATCCTGCCGGAGGAGATTTAGGCGGTAGCTCATCTCCACAAAATGCGGGCGCAACTGCTGGCGAAAAAGGAGCAGGGATAATGCCAATAATGCTTTCTTCTTTTGTTAGATTTATGAAAGCAGAGGCCTATCATGCCGTATTCAATGATCCAGCTGCGGCAAAAACAGAAATGGATTTAGCGATTTTGGCTTCTATTGAAAAAGCATCTACACTTTTTAGTGGTTATGATTCAGATTTGCCAACAGCGACTGAAAAAACAGATTATTTGAAATATGTGGACGATTTTTATACCAACAATCCATCAAAACAATTAGAAATAATCATCAAAGAATATTATATTGCAGCATGGGGCAACGGAATAGAAGTGTATAATAATTATAGAAGAACTGGTTTTCCATCTAATTTGCAACCAACATTAGAGACCTATCCCGGAGATTTTTATAATACCGTTTTATACCCATCTATTAGTACCGCGAATAATGAAAACAAACCAGAAAATTTAAGTAGAACAAGAAGAACTTTCTGGGATGTAAACTCACCAATATTACACTAATATTTAAAATAATGAACATGAAAAAATATATATTATTACTTCTTTGTATTACCGTTTTTGGAAGCTCTTGTACAAAAGATGAAAGTTTGGACCCAAGATCTGTATTGGTGGAAGGGCAGTTTATAAAATTAGACATTATAGATCCTGCCATCTACGCAACAGATTTACCAAACTCTACTTTCAAAGGAATGATATCTGCACCTGCAAATAATGTAGATAAATTTGAAATATTTGTTGCTCGGAGAGATGCTTTTGGATTCATTTCAGATTTTGTTTTGTATGAAACTATAACAACATTTCCTTATGAATTGACCGTGAATGCTACAAAATTAGCTGCAGCAGGGATTCCTGTTATAGCAAATTCTGATTTTTTAAGATTTTATGGAAAATCTTATAAGGGAAACACAGTTTGCGATTATAACAGCCTTTCCTCAACAATAAAATCTTTAAAATCGATGAAACAAGGTTATCGCTTTTTAGTACCTGTTATTAATGACATTTCAGAACTTCCAGAAAATCAATACGGCTGGTAATTTTAATTTAAATAAACATGAAAAAAATACAATATTTAGCCATAGCTGCTATATTTTCGACACTATTTTCAAACTGCGATGATACAGAATCCAAATTCTCAGGTTCTCCCGTTGGTAATAATAATATTATTGCATTGGTGGGTAGCGTTTCTACAGAAGAAACCGTTGTTTCGTCTAATCAACTTTTCAAAATTGTCGTGACAATACCACAAACATTTGATACAGATGTGAATATAGAGGCAGAAACCACAACCGATTTTGGTTCAAAAAGAAAAGCACTAATCGTTATTCCGGCTGGGCAAACATCAGCCGAAGGTAGAATCTCTGCGCCATCAGCGATTGTAAATGCCAATTTTACACAAGAAATGAAATTACAACTCAATTCAATAGTTTTGGCTAAAGCCGTGGCAGGAACCATTTATTCCATCTCGTCTCCAATTGTAAATTTGATGCTAGGAGAAACCACACTTCCTGTAAGCAATAGCTCAAGATGTATTGTTAAATTTGATTGGCAAGGTCCATGGGGAAGCGAAGGAAACCCTTTGAATAACAATATGAATTTGGTTGTAAAAAGAGATGGTGTAATTTTCAACCAAGGAATTCCACCTGCTACTGCAATCCAAAATTTGAAGTCTGGCGATCGTGATGAAAGTTTTAGTATCGTGGACACATTTCCCGATGGGCTGTATTCTTTTGAACCATTTGCTTTGAGCTTAAATGTGCCGGGATTTGAAAATTTGCCTTATCGTTTTGTAGTCGTTTTTCCAGATGACACCGCCAAAACATACCAATCAAGTTATTCAGGATTAACATCACCGAGTTTGCCTACAGAAAAATTCAAAATAAATAAAAAGACTTATCCAGAAAATGGAAAAGTTGAATACACCTATGTACCCTAATATTTGAATCATAAAAACTTCAACAAAAAAATAGTTTAACTAAAATAATTTTTTTGTTGAAGTTTTATAATTATATTTGTTACCTATTTTTAATATAAAAAATCAATTATGAAAAAACTATTACTTTTTTTAATGCTTACCATGGGACTATTGGCTTCTGCGCAATGTATGACCCCAAAAGCTTCTACATTCCCTTTCACAGGGACACCTGCAGCATCAACCGCTGTAAATTGTATCTCGATTGTTGATGCCAACGTGATTTGGGCTTCTGCAAGAAGTGGGCCTTCTACTGCAGCACCACACACACGTAGAGTTACCATTTCTTCAGATGGTGGCGAAACTTTTGTTCAAAAAATTTGTAACTTGGGTCCAACTACTGCAAACCAAGCTATTGGCAATGTTTGTGGCGTATCTGCAACAACTGGTTTTGTGTCATGCCATGGCTATAATGGTACCGCAGGAGGTGTCTGGAAAACTACAGATGCTGGAACAACCTGGACAAAACAAAATTCTGCTTTATACAACAATGCAACTTCATTCCCAAATTTGGTTTACTTTTTTGACGAAAATAACGGTGTAACGATGGGTGATCCAGCAGATGGATATTTTGAAATCTATACCACCACAAATGGCGGAACCAATTGGACCAGAGTAGCAGCAACCAACATGCCAGATCCTAGATCAGATTTAGTTGATGTAGAATATGGTTTGACCAATGTATTCACTACAACTGGAAATACCATTTGGATTGGTACAACTTATGGAAGACTATTGCGCTCTACAGACATGGGTGCTACTTGGACAGCAATTGATACCCCAATCACTGATTTTGGTGGTGGATTAAATGCGGCTTCTGGCTACAGCGGGAATATGACTTTTAGTTCAGACATGATTGGCGCCTTGACCGATAGCGAATACAGTTTTTGGAAAACTACAGATGGTGGTGCTACATGGGTACAAGACACAAATGGGATTCCAAGACAATGGGATATTGCTTATGTGCCTGGGACTACCGTAATGGTTTGCAACGGAGAAGATTTAATTTCTGGAACTGACCGAGGTATTTCTTATAGCTATGACGATGGAGCAACTTGGAACGACTGTACAGACATTTATGGCTCTATGGCTGGTGGTATTTCGCTGTTGGACATCAACACCTTTTTTATTGCAGGTTTTGCTACATCAACTACCGTTGGAGGGATATTAAAATATACAGGAGGACAGTTATTATCAGGTCTAGCAACATTTAATGACGCATTCAGCGCAAACACTTTCACCGCAACACCAAATCCTGCTACAAACAACTTGAATGTTGCTGGAAAAAATATTGCAAACGTTAGTGTTTTTGACCTTTTGGGCAAACAAGTGTTGAACAGCAATTTCAATTCTTTGAATGATGTAAATCTTAATATCAGTGGTTTGAATAATGGCATTTATATGCTAAAAGTAACCAACGATCTTGGAAACACAACTACCTTGAAAGTAGTAAAACAATAAATAACATTTATATTAAAAAAAAACCGCTTCTGCAAAGAGGC
>JANNBA010000083.1:0-2509 GCA_031384845.1 Bacteroidota bacterium | reverse complement strand
TTTTTATAGTATTTTAAATGATAGTTTGAGAGTAGAAGAAGTAAATTTTGCTTCAAAATCATCTTTTAAAAGATTAATTAAAAGTCTTGTAACACACAGAAAAAGACACTTAGAAAATTTTCCACATTAAATCAAAACTTATTACGTGTTCATATTGAAATTTACTTGCTGGTTTTATATTTAACAATGTAGGTTTATAATTTAATGTGGAAAATTAGATTAAAAAAATAACATCCGCCAAAAACCAGCCTTTCTTTGGGCTTGAAAACTCCGCTTAAACCGAGCCTACAATTTTTACACATCTATAGGGTTATCATAAAGTTTTGTTGCCATTTCAAAGGGGTTATTATACCTCTTTTTTGTATGCGATTTTGCAATTTTTTGTCGTCTATGCTTGATTCACAAACTTGTTGTTTCTAATTCCTCCGATTTTTTTTTTTTGATATCCAGATTACTCGCAATATGCATAAAATAAATGGTTTATATTAAGCGCAACAATATGATGCACATGAAAACGCAATAGCTGAATGAATTAACGGAATTTTGAAAATATGAATTTGGCTTTAGAAATACCATAAAATCCCCAGACATTGCTCAAAAAATGACTGCACAAGCCGTAGAATTATATAACATCTTTAGAATGCACTATAGCTTGGATTTTAAAAAACCGTAAGAAGTTCATTTGCAATACAATAAACAAGAAAATTAAAATTATAAACGCCTCAAAACACCTACTTTAGCGTCGTGGGAATGTTAATAAGTTTTTAAAACCCAAAGAAAATTTTTTAAAAAACTTATCAATGTTCCGGCAATTAAGTTTAAATTTGGAATAATTATTAATTCTAAAAAAAGCAACGTATTTTAGGATAATACAAGATTACGGTAGTTTTATCAGATGATGCAAAATATTAACAAATCATTGAATAACAAATTGATATTGTATTATTTTAGTTCGGACTTTGAATGACAAAATATGGAAACAAAATTTATTGTAGGGAAAATACTTATTACAATTTCGACAATTATTTATGGATTTATTCCCCCTTTTTTTGATTTGAATAATACACACGCAACTAATCCTAATTGGACAGGACACTCAAGATTTCACGTTGTATGGCAAGTTATGATAACTTTTTTCATATCAATTTTAGCATTGTATTTATTATGGGAAAACCATTTTGAAACAAAGAACCTAGTAATCTCGTTTGTACTTGGACTTTCCGTACTTGGTAGTTTTGTTTTAAATATCGTATTGATGAATTTATATGGTGGTAAACTTGCAGATAAAAATGGAGTTTCTAAAACATTTAATTTTAACCCAAATTTAGTGGGATTTGTATTTGCATTAATTTTATTAATTCTCGGTTTCCTATTGGCTCTACTTTAACACTTTCAACTATTAAAACAAGAATGCGGAAAGTAAAAAGCAACTTGATAACATTTTTTATAAAGTCTTAACTGAATTCGACATAGAAGAATTTGAGTATATCTAACTCAATCAATTAAGAGTAAAAAACAAAGAACCGCCATCAGCCAGCCTTTCGTTGACGCCGAAAAGCCAACAATGAATTGCAATCATCCATTACCGCCAAAAAATATAATCCATGAGATAAACTCCGGTTGAACGGAACCGTCAATTTTTTCACCTCTATGGGGTTATCATAAAGTTTTGTGGCTATTTCACAGCCTATATTGCACCTCTTTTTTGGATCTCATTTTGCAAATTCTCGGCAAAATTGTGACACATTTGTACATAAGTTGCTATCCACAATATAATTTATGCAGGAGCTTGTTTTTGAGAAGTTTGTGGCTATTTTTTTTAAACTTTTGTGTAGCATAAAACTTAAAAAAATATTGTATTTTTGCACTAAATATAATAATATGGTAATCGCAAATCCTATTTATGATGTAGTTTTCAAGAGAATGATGGAAAATGATAAAGTTGCAAAATTTTTCATCGGAACATTATTAGAAGAAACTATAGAAGCAATTGAAGTGAAGCCACAAGAGTTTACCTACACAAACGAATTGATAGGTATTGCGGTGTTTCGTTTAGATTTTATAGCAACTATCAAAACAAAATCTGGAGCCTTAAAAAAAGTATTGATAGAAATTCAAAAAGCAAAAAATCAAATTGATTTAATGCGTTTTAGAAATTATTTAGCTGCACAATACAAAAAAGAGGATGAAGTAAATGGTGAAAAAATAATTTTACCAATAACAACAATTTATATTTTAGGATTCAAACTTCCCGAAATAAGTTCTGCTTGTCTTAAAGTCGAAAGAAACTACAAAGATTTGATAAATAATTCAAAAATAGAAACGAAAAGTGATTTTATTGAAAAACTTACTCACGACAGCTATGTTGTTCAAGTAGAGAGAATTACAGGACGGTATCAAACAAAACTGGATAAATTGTTGAGTTTGTTTGAGCAAGCTCACTTTATTGATGAACGCAAAATTGTGAAGGATTTTACGCATGACATTGACAACGAGGATATTCAAATAT
>JANNBA010000013.1:0-12604 GCA_031384845.1 Bacteroidota bacterium | reverse complement strand
TTGCTATACTGATAGCCTCCCATATATTGGGTGGTGGCAGTGTGGCTGTTTTGGGTGACTTGTTTTTGCATCTTTTGTCCTGTAGCGGCGTAAAGATAAGTGATTTTTTGGTTTGTATCTCCAAAAATTATTTGGGTAATTGTTAATGATTAATTGTTAATGATTTGCTCCAAAGTTGCGCCCACACGCAGTTTGTCATCCTGAAAGGATCTTACCGATTCGTGTGGGCTGAAAACAGTTTGGGTAGCAACTACAAATAAAACAAAATGTTTTTGGTGTTGTGATGCTGGGTTTCATTACCCAACTTTCTAAATTAGACTTTGCCGTAAGATGCTTTCAGCATGACAAACTGGGTATGGGCGTAACTTGTGTGAGCAACTTGTGTGAGATGTATTCAGCATGACAAACTGGGTGGGGACGCAACTTTGGATGGCTATTTTGTGAGCAATTTGTGTAACATCCCTTCAAGATCACAAACTGTGTGAGGGCGTAACTTTTGTGAGCTAGTAAATCGTCTTTCGGAGGCTTGCGTGAGGGCAAAGGCGTAGCTCTTTTGGGGCTGGCGTTTTTCAGCCAGCCTCAAAAAGCGGGAGCCGGAGACCGACCCGTTAGGGGCACGCCCAAATAAAAATTTAGAGCAGGGAATTTTGGGTCATTTCGGCGGGTTTTGTGAGTTGCATAAGGTGCAAAATGGTTGGGGCGATGTCGCCAAGTACGCCGTTGTTGATTTTTTTGATGGTTTTGTCCACCAAAATTATGGGTACGGGGTTGGTGGTGTGGGCGGTGTTTGGGCTGCCGTCTGGATTGATCATGGTTTCGCAGTTGCCGTGGTCTGCAATGATGATGGTGGTATAATTGTTTTGCAGGGCGGCGGTGATTACTTTTTGAACGCAGGTGTCAACGGCTTCGCAGGCTTGTATGGCGGCTTGCATCACGCCTGTGTGTCCCACCATGTCGCCGTTTGCAAAATTGAGGCATACAAAATCTACTTCGCCTTTGTGCAGTTCTGGTACCAGGGCATCTGTAAGTTCGTAGGCGCTCATTTGTGGTTGTAGGTCGTAGGTGGCTACTTTTGGCGAGTTTTTGAGTATTCGGGTTTCGCCTTCAAAGGGTTGCTCGCGGCCGCCAGAGAAGAAAAAGGTTACGTGTGGGTATTTTTCGGTTTCGGCTATTCTAATTTGTTTTTTGTGGTTTTTTGCCAATATTTCGCCCAGGGTTTGGGTTATATTGTCTTTGTTATAGACTACTTTTATGTTTTGATAGGTGTCGTCATAGTTGGTCAGGGTGACAAAATAGAGGTTGAGTTTGTGCATGTTTTGCTCGTGAAAATCGGTTTGCGTTAGGGCTTCTGTAAGTTCGCGCCCGCGATCTGTGCGAAAATTAAAAAAGATTACGACGTCTTGCTCTTCGATTGTTGCAATGGGTTTTTGTTGTTCGTCAACGGCAATTAGGGGGTTTATAAACTCGTCTGTAAGGTTGTTTTGATAGCTTTGTGCGATGTTTTGTGCGATGTTTTGGGTTTTTGTTCCTATGGCGTTTACGAGCATATCATAAGCTATTTTTACTCGTTCCCATCGTTTGTCGCGATCCATTGCATAATAGCGTCCTACAACGGTGGCTATTTTTACGGTGGTGTTTTTGATGTATTCTTGAAGGTCTTGGATATACTTTTGTCCAGATTTTGGATCTACGTCTCGGCCGTCTGTAAAGGCGTGCACAAACACTTTTTGTAGTCCGATGGCTTGTGTGGCATCTATCAGTCCGCGCAAATGCGAGGTGTGTGCGTGGACGCCTCCGTCTGAAAGTAGCCCCAGAAAATGTACTTTGAGGTTGTTTTTTTTGGCGTGTTCAAATGCGGCTTGAAGTACGGGTTCTTGTGATAGTGTTCCGTTGGCGACGGCAAGGTTTATTTTGGCCAAATCTTGATATACGATTCTGCCGGCACCCAGATTCATGTGTCCTACTTCGGAATTGCCCATTTGGCCTTCTGGCAGCCCCACATTGAGCCCGTCTGTGCGCAGTTGTGCCGAAGGGTAGTTTTGGTATAAAGAGTCTATAAACGGTGTTTTGGCGTGGTCTATAGCGGAAACTTTTGGGTCTGGCGAGTGGCCCCAGCCGTCAAGAATCATTAGGATTACTTTTTTCATGGGTGTTGTTTTTAAAACCAATGTTTGGCTTGGTTGTAATCGATAAAGTATTTGATAGAGATTGAAAAATTGTGATTTAACACATTGTTGTTGAGTAAATTACTAAAATTGTCGCCAAAATTTTTGTTGATTTGATTGTTGTAATTACCAGAATTGTTGCGATATAGCATGATAATTTGGCTTCCGGGAGCAAACCAATAGTTGTATGACAAATCAAAGTTCCAAAGGCTGAAATCTTGGTTTAGATTGCTATATTTTTGGTTTATTTCGGTAAGATTTCCGTTGGTTTCTAATTTCAAAAAATAACTGTTTTCTACAAAAGACCAGTAATGTCGCACAGTTAGGTCAAAATTCATTTTGCTATTTACAGAATATTTTCCCGAAAGGGAATTAGAATATGATAGTATATCTCGATTGCCAAAAACGATATCGTTAGCGGTATTTGGATCATTATCTAAATCCATGAATGCTGCAAATCCTTTGTCGTTCAGCTGTTTGTCAAAATTAAAATTATAGTTCATCGCAAATTGATTGCTGAATCTGTATCTAGGATTGATATTAAGTCCAAATCCGTCTTGACTTTTGTTTGAGGTGATGTCTATATAAGGATTTAGGTCGATGGCAAACTTTTTGTTAAAGTCCGTAGAAATATAAGTCCATAAACTAAAGTTTTTGGGCGTTATAAAATAGCGTCCCACGCTGCGAGCTTGATAATAATCATAGTTCTTGAAGATGTTAAAATTGATTCCTGTGCCAAAAAACAGATTTTTTTTGGTGCTCAAACGGGCATTCATATTGATGCCGTTTCCTACAATTTTGCCGGTTTCGTTTTGAAATCCAATTGCAGCGTTTAGACTCCAAAAAAAGCTGTTTAGTTTTTTTGTTGATTGTAAAGTGCGGAAATTAAGGTTTCCAAAATATTTTGAATACCCTATTTCATTATTGATCCCAAGATCATTGTTGTCATAATTTTGACCTATAAATTCCGCTCCAATAGAAGATCGCCATTTGCCTTCGGTTTCAGAGAGTTCGAGGTTGGAGCTCAAGCCTGTTTTTGCTTGATTATCAAAAACATAGCTGTATTTAAAATCTCCTGCAAATTTATAAGTATTTGCTTTCGTGTTTAAATCCCAAACCAATGCCGAAACGTTGGCATCACGAAAACCGCCGTCTCTTATCACATTGGTATTGACCAAAGATACGGACGAATTTTTTTGAAAACGTTGGTCCAAAACCAACACATTATAGTTTGAAATTGGATCTATCAATACCTTTCTTTCTATGCCTGTATTGGTATTGCGTACTATGGCAAACGTGTTTTCGGTAATGGCGTTTAGAATTCCAATTCCCAATCCAGATTTTGTTCTTCCAGACACTTTTGTGGCGTTTAATAAGTTTGTTTTTAGTGGATTAACAACCACTTCTTCGTCGGTTGTTGGGTCAGCTTGTGCAATTGGCTCTGCACCAATCCTGCGAGAATAAAGCAAATTTCCTTTAGAAAACAAGTCTGTTCCTTCTGTAAAAAAGGCTCTGTTTTCATTAAATTGTTGTTCAAACGGGCCAAGATTTAGTATTTTTTGATCGAGAGCCGTTTGTCCAAAATCTGGTATCAATATGGCGTCAAGCGTAAAAGCGTCGTTGATACCATACTTGATATCCATTCCCAAATTGATGCTTCCTTTTGTTTTTTCGAAAGCATTTGCATTGGTATAAAAAGAGGTATAAGGCAATAAAAATAGTCTTGTAGGGGTTTTAATATTTTCTATTCCGGTCAAGATTCCGGCTTGTTGTGTGAAAGTGCCTGCTTTGTTGTCGATAGGATTCCAAGCAAATGTTTGTCGGTTGTATTTTATATTTCTAATAAAATTGATGCCCCACGTTTGTATTTTATCTGCCGGAAATCGTAATGCTGCATAAGGTATTCTCATCTCTACGGCCCATCCATAAGATGTAAAAACGGCTTTGCTTTTCCAGACGGCATCCCACGAAAAGTCTTCGCCATCATTACTACCCAAACAGTCTAATTGTCCGTCTGAAGCGGAAACAAAAAACCGATAATCTTGTTGCCCATCGTTGTAGCCGTTTATAGAAACACCCATAAAATCTGCCGCTCCCAGATTGTCGCGGGCGGCAATTTCTTTTAAAATTTTGGTAGGCTCATCGTCAAAAAGTTTGGCGGCAATATAGATAGCGTCATTGTCATAAACGACCCTGAATTCTGATTTTTTGGCTGGATCAACTGCTTTTCCATTATCTGGTTCAAACATAATAAAATCAGTAGCTATTGCTGCGGTGTCCCAACTTTTTTCGAGAAATTTGCCATCAATTGTAATGTTCTCGGAAGTAAATTTTGTAGCTAATGTTTTTTTTTGGGCAAAAACACTTATTCCTGATAAAATTAAATATAAAGTAAGTGCTTTTTTCATAATAAACATTTTTTAGTCGCTGCAAAGGTTTGAATAATAGTCTGATATAACAACAAATTGTTACTGTTTATTGCATTCAGTTTTTTTTTTATTATAAAAAAACCCTTACAAATGAAAAAAATCAGACAAAAAACGATTTATTGCTACTTTTAAATTTTCAATTTATCTGGATTATACCCAATATATGGTATTTGGGTTTCTTTGAAGTGGATGCCAAAAGTGGCAAGTTCTTCAAGAATTGGTTGATACACTTCTTTTTTGATAGGCAATTGTACGCCTGGCGTTGTTATTTTTTTGTTCAAAATCAACAATGCTGCCATAGCTACAGGCAAGCCAACTGTTTTTGACATCGCCGTATAAACTTGATCGTCGCCAATACAAACCATGTTTGAATCTATCTGAAACTTTTGATTATCAAGCTCATATCCAAATTTGTGATACATTACAATCATATCTTTGTCTGTGGGAGCGAGTGTCCATTTTTGAACCAATATTTTTTCCAAAATTTGTGCCGGAGTGGCATTTGGCAGACCAATTATTTTGGTGTTGTCAAACAGGTCGAGCTCCAAAAGCTTGTCCCACATGATGTCGTCTTGCTCGATACCAAGATAGAGACGCAACTTTATTTCTACAGAATCTGTAGGATGATATGGCAAAAATAGATTTACAAATTCGCGATAACTCATTGATTCTGAATCGTCTATTGTATAAGAATCGTCTGTCATGCCCATTTGCACAAACATATTCCAAGCTTTTGAAAATCCAACACGGCGAATGGTGCCGCGATACAAAGTGAGTACGTCTTGAAGCCCATAAATGCTTCGATAATGCAACGAATCTCGATTGGCATAGCCTTCAAAGCGGCCATAACCTTCGATTTCGAGAAACTCGGTTCGGCGAAAGAGTTTTTGATACGGAATATATTTATCTTTACCTTCTTGAACAAATTTGGCTGCTCCGCCTTGACCGGCTAAAACCACGTTTCGGGGTGCCCACGTAAATTTGTAGTTCCACAGATTGTTGTCGCTTTCTGGGGCTACAAGGCCGCCACAAAAGGATTCAAACAAAATCATTTTGCCTCCTTTTTGATGAATTTCGTCTATAACTTTCATAGCGCTCAAATGATCGATACCTGGATCAAGTCCAATTTCGTTCATAAATACCAGATTGTTTGCCACGGCTTCTGCATTCAAATCTTGCATCGCATCACTGATATAGGAGGCTGTGACCAAATGTTTTTTGAACAATATACAGTCTTTTGCGATTTCGATATGCAAAAAAGCGGGCAACATCGAGATGACCACATTGGCGTTTTTTATGGCTTCTTGGCGTTGGTTTTGGTCAAAAATATCAAGGGCTATTGCCGTTGTGTGCTGGCTTCCATGCGTTTTTTGTTGGGCTAATACCAAAGACAAATCGCCGATGGTGAGGTGCAAATTTTCGGTTTCGGCTTTGCCAATCAAATATTGTATTAGGTTTGATGCCGATTTTCCGGCACCAATGATCAAAATGTGTCTCATAAATTTGTTTTAAAACAAACACAAAGATAGTGTTTTGTTATATTTATAACAATATGGTTTGGTGTATTTTGATTTTTTATTAGGAAATCCTGTTTTTGGGATTGCTACCTTGATTATTACTCTTAACAATCAACAAGAATAATTGATTTCTTACAAATACATTGCTTGGTTGATTGGTCTGTTAGGGCGTTTATTGCATATTAGTTGTGGCTATATTTGGGCACTTTTCTGTTTTGATAGTGTATTGTAAAGTTTATAGGTCTAAAATCGCCCCGATTGTAGCGGTATCCTTTTGTTTTTTTTTCTTTTTCAGAAAAAAAACAAAAGATATAGCGGAAAGCGGGACTGCTTGTGTGCCGGTGGGGGTGGTGTGCGCCAAAAAAAAGAAAAAAATGGGTTGAAGTTCATTTATGTGCCTTGACTGATGACTTAATTGGAACGGTGCTGCGCTAATTTTAATAATTTTTTTGGATTATTTTAAAATTTCGATAGGCATAATCCGAAAAACCTCCAAATTTGACACATAATAATCCCATTCGGCGGCCACTTTTGGTCGATTTACAAAGTGTCCATCGGCATCAAAATAAGACATAAATTCATCTTTTGAAGGGTCAAAATTAGGTTTTTGCCATTCAAATTGTGGGATTTTGATATAATTTGGGGTTTTTATAATTTGTGCAAAAACAAAGCCTGTTATTAGTCCTGCCAAATGCCCTTCCCACGAAATACTACTGTCTGCCTGCGGAAACACAAACCAAATCAAGCCTCCATAGCTTAAAACAACCGCCATAGATAGTGCCATAAGTCGGTAGTAACCTGTTTTGACACCTTTGAAAAACAAAAACGAAACCAATACATAAACCAAGCCACTTGCACCAATATGATGAGCATCTCGGCCAATAAGCCACGTTAAAAACCCTGAAAAAAAAATGCCGTAGAAAAGCACTTTTAAGGAAGCGGCGCGATAAAAATAAATTAATGCAAATGAAAGCACAAAAAGGGGTATAGCATTATTGGCAATATGACCCAAATCACGGTGTATGAATGGACTCAAAAACAGCCCACGGAGTCCCTCAAATCGTCGAGGTTCGATGCCATACTGACCCATTTGAAGACCAAAATGTTGGTCTAACCAAAAAACCATCCAAATAAATCCCAACAAAATAGTGGGGACTATCCAAACGGATGGTGTAAATTTGAAATAATTATCTTTCATTTATTAGAAATAAGAGGAGGAAAGAAGCTAATAACAAAACAATCTTATTTTTGGCTCAAGTTTGCCGCAGAATGCGCTACAGCTGCTTTCATAGTTTCTTTGTATTGTATTATTTTGTGTTGTATCTCCTTGTCGTGGCATCCGATAATTTGTGCGGCAAGGATTCCGGCATTTTTGGCTCCGTTCAGAGCCACCGTTGCTACAGGCACCCCTCCTGGCATTTGCAAAATAGACAAAATACTATCCCAACCATCAATAGAGTTGCTAGATTTTATGGGAACTCCAATTACTGGCAATGGCGATATTGCTGCCACCATCCCCGGCAAATGTGCTGCTCCACCTGCCCCTGCAATAATCACCGAAACGCCATTTTTGTGCGCATTTTTGCTAAAATCAAAGAGTTTTTCGGGCGTGCGGTGTGCCGATACAATATCTGTTTCGGTCGCAATTCCAAATGATTTGAGAATGTCGATGGCGTCTTGCATAACAGGCAAATCTGATATGCTCCCCATAATAATGGCTATTTTCATAAAAGGTTACTTTATCAAAATTATTTTTTACAAAACTACTGATATTATCACAAAAAAGCCAAATTATTATTCAGTGTCTTGGCTCTTTAGGTTTGATAGATGATATATGGCATCGCCTTCATACACAATTGGAGCATGATTGGCATTGATCATATAGCCATCGTTTGGTGCTTTTACTTTTTGTTCAAATTTGCCAAACGGATCTGTAATCAAACCAATAGTAGTGCCTTTTTTTACAAATCGACCAATCAAATTGTTATCGTGAAGCAAACCCGAACATTTGGCGCGAAGCCAACCAGATTTTTCGATACAGATTGTTTTTGATTTTTGAATAATCAGCGAATGATTTTGAGAGAGCATGTCCAAATGCGCTAGCAATCGTTTTACACCATCTACGCCAACTTGTGCTACGTCTGTGTTGATGTCTAATGATTTTCCGCCTTCAAAAAGCAACATTTTGACGCCCATTTTTTCGGCAGCATTTCTAAATGAGCCTGCAATATTTTTTGAATAAAGAATAAAAGGTGGCTCAAAAGCATCTGCCAATTGCTTGAGTTCGGGGTTGTTTGGCACTATTCTAATTTGTGGGGCATTAAATCTTGAAGCACCTCCTGCATGAAAATCTACCGCATACTGCACCACAGGCATAATTTCTTTTAGAATATGAAAAGCAAATCTGCTTGCCAAAGAGCCCGTTTTGCTTCCTGGAAATACCCTATTCAAGTCGCGACCATCGGGAAACTCACGTGATTTGTTGACAAATCCAAACATATTTACAACCGGAATGCAAATGATTGTCCCTGTTTTTGGTTTATTTATTTTTCGAATAATTAATTGTCTTACAATTTCTACGCCATTAATCTCGTCGCCATGTATGCCTGCCGTGAACAAAACTACGGGGCCATCAAGTAGCGAACGCTCTACTATCACTGGGATTTTTAGCTTGGTGGTGGTGTGCAAACGAGCAATTTCCATATCGATGGTTTTGCTTTCGCCGGGCAAAATATTTTCGCCCAAAATCACGATTCCTTTATTTATTTTCATCATTTATTTTACAAATCGGGAGTCGGATTGCATGATGTTATCGCATTTGCTACACGTTCTAAGAGATTCATTATTATAAAAATGTCTAAAATGCGGTTGAAAATCCTTTTCGATATTATTTAATTCAAAATAGACTTCGTGAATTTTATGGTTACAGCTTTCGCAAAACCAAAGCAAACCGTCTGTGAAGCCTTTTCCGGCACGCTTTCTTTCGATAACCAATCCAATCGAGTTTGCTTCTCGTACGGGCGAATGTGGCACTTTGGCAGGAATCAAGCACATATCGCCAGCCTGCATTTTCATTTCCTTTCGAGTGCCATTTTCTTGAATAACAACTGTGATTTCGCCTTCTAATTGATAGAAAAGTTCTTCAGTTTCGTTATAATGATAATCTTTTCGGGCATTTGGCCCTGCAACTACCATCACTATATAATCGCCAGAATCGACATACAAATTTTTGTTGCCTACAGGTGGCACAAGCAAATGTCTGTTGGTTTCGATCCATTTCAAAAGGTTAAAAGGAGCTGCTATATCCATAAAATGTTTGCCATTAAAATTATTTGACCTCTTTTACCAAATAAATATACACCGGAAAGTGATCGCTATAACCCTCTTCATTTGCCGAGTGTCGCAGAGGATACCCTTTGTATTGCCCTGTGGTTTGAATCATAAAAGGCTTGTTATACACCCCTGCTTTCCAGTATTTGAAAGTAGAAAAATCAGGTTGAATGAGGGTTTCTGAAACCATAATTTGATCAAAAATATCCCAGGCATCACGATATGCAATAGTACCCAATCCATCGGTTGCCATTTGTTCAAAAGGGTTATAAACGCCATATTTGCGTACTTCAGATTTTTTGTTTTTAGCACCAATTCCAATTTTCACACTTTTGTTATAAGTCCCATCGTTCAAATCTCCCATAATGATAATCTTGGCATTTGGGTTTTTCTTGTAGATAGAATCCATGATTTTTTTATTCAATTTTCCGGCTGCCTCTCGAAAAGGGCTGCTTTTTTGCTCGCCCCCAGATCGCGACGGCCAGTGATTTACAATAATATTAATCTCTTCGCCTTCTAATAAGCCTGTTACCAAAAGTTGGTCGCGGGTATATACACGATTGTCTTTGGCAACTTCGGTTTTGTCGTCTGTAATTTCTTCTTTTTCTTTTTTGGTAACATCGCTTCCGCTCTCGTTTCTGAAAATAATGAGCGGAATATTGATAAAACTTGTTGGCTTAAAATGCTTTTTTTGATACAAAAGGGCCACATCTATACCTCGCTTATCTGGCGAATCAAAATGAACAATACCATAATCCGAAGATATTAGATTTTTTGTTTTTACTAAATCTTCAAGAACGCCTCGGTTTTCAATTTCGCACCCACCTATAAATGTTGGGGATGCTTTTTGGGTTTCGTTGGTGCCAATTTGCATTAAAACGGTCGATAAATTTTCTAGTTTTTTATTGTACTTTTTCGATGTCCAGCTTTGTGGTGCGCTTGGTAGCCATTCGTCGTCGTTATTTGTACCTTTTATGGTGTCAAAAAGGTTTTCAAAGTTATAAAAAGCAACCGTATGGAGCTTGTATTGTTTTGATTGAGAAAACCCTATGTTTATTGACAAAAAAGCAATAAAAAGTAATAATAATTTTTTAATTCGCATAATTAAGGTGTTAATTGGTGTAAAGTTTGATATAAACTTGGATGCAAAAGTAAATAATAATAATTAATAATGTAATTTTGCACCGTCAAGAAGTGATTTCTTTTCGATAAAAAATTAATTTTAACTTTCATTTATGAAAAAACTTTTTATTAGCACCTTGTTTTTAATGCAAATTGTATTTGTTTTTGCCCAATCACAAACCGGAGTTTCTGGTACGGTAATAGACTTAAAAACCCAAAAACCTTTGCCAAATGTAGTAATTTCTATTCAAAACACTAATATTACTCAGCTTACAAACGCCGAAGGAAAATTTTTAATTGCCAATGCGGTCGCAGGCAATCAATTACTCCAAGTAAAAAGCAACACTTTCAAAGATCAATTAATAGAAATTCAAGTTGTGTCAGGACAAATTCTTGATTTGGGTTCTATTGTGATGGAAGAAGATATTGCACAAGAACAGCAAAACAGTTTGGTCACGATATCCGAAGCCCAGATTACAGACGAAAGTAATAGTTCTGAAAGCACTTTGGGATTGTTGCAATCTTCAAGAGATGTTTTTTTGCAAGCAGCGGCATACAATTTTGGTCAAGCCAGATTTAGCGTGAGAGGTATAGATAACGAATATGCCAATGTTATGATCAATGGTATTTCTATGAACAGAACTTCGGACGGACGACCACAATATGGAGACTGGGGCGGACTAAATGATGCTACTAGAAATCAAGAATTTACAAACGGGTCTGCAGCGTCTGATTATGTTTTTGGAGGTATTGCAGGAACGCAAGAAATAAACACAAGAGCTTCTATATATAGACCCGGAACAAGATTGTCTTATCTGACAACCAATACCAATTATAGCTATAGAGCAATGGCAACTCATGCCTCTGGAATGGACAAAGACGGATGGGCTTATGTACTTTCAGGTGGGCGTAGATGGGCAGAAAAAGGGTATTTTGAAGGTACAAATTACAGTGCAAACTCTTTTTTTGCGAGTGTAGAAAAAAGATTGAATGAAAGCCACAGCCTCAATTTTACAACCATTTTTACCCAAAATAAACGAGGTAAAAACTCGCCAAACACCAACGAACAAAACAATTTGGCTGGAAACAAATACAACTCTTATTGGGGATATCAAAACGACAAAATTAGAAATTCTCGTTTTAAAGATTCAGAGGAGCCAATGTTGATTTTGTCTCACTATTGGAAAATCAATCCAAAAAACAATTTGACAACCGCTGTGGCTTATCAATTTGGAAAAATTGGAAATAGTAGATTAGACTATACCAAAGAAAATAATCCAGACCCAACATATTACAGAAAATTACCAAGCTATTTCAATACTTTGCACACTTTTATCAACGGAGTTTCTACATTTACACCAGATGCCGATCAAGCCGCCGCCGCCGCAATCAGTTTTGTAGGAAATAAGCAAATAAACTGGCAAAATATCTATAGAGTAAATGATGAAAATATCGAAAATGGAAGCCGTGTAGTGCAATATGAAGATCGAAATGATGAAAACATTCTGACTTTCAATACCACTTTTTCTTCACAATTGGCAGAAAGAATATTTTTGAATGCGGGTATAAATTACTTGAACTCAAAAACAGAAAATTTCAAAAACATGCTAGATTTGTTAGGCGGTACTTATTTTACAGACATAAACACTTTTGGAAAAACCGAAGCCCAACAACAATCAGATATGAACAATTATTTCAGAAAAGTTGGCGTAAAAGATCGATATGGATACAATTATAATATTGATGTAAGTAAGCTAGACGCCTTCACACAATTCAAATTCACATTCAAAAAAGTTGATTTTTATTTGGCACAAACTTTTTCAAAATCTACTTATCAACGAGATGGTTTGTACAAAAACGGTTATTATCCTAACAATTCTTTTGGAAAAAGCAAAGAAATCACTTTTGACAATTTTGGTTTCAAAGGCGGATTGACTTACAAATTAAACGGTAGAAACCTATTTGATTTTAATGCTATTTATATGTCGAAAGCCCCAAACACCAAGGATGTATTTCCAAATGTAAGGGTAAACAATCAAAT